>JBAWZF010000001.1 GCA_037143175.1 bacterium | reverse complement strand
CATGGGAATGAACAGTTCGGTCGCGCTACCGCGCGATTGAACTGCTCTTTTTAGGCTAATATCTGGTTCAACGACTGGTTCCGGTTCGGACACCGGTGCGGTATCTAGTGTCGGCAGGGATGTCACATTGGGGAACGGGACGGGAGCCGGAGTAGGCGATGCCTGAACAACTTCGGGTTTCGTCGCGGGCACTGGAGCAAGCGACAACACCGGGGCGACCACGGGCGCCGACTGGGACATCGAACCGCGCGCTGACGCCATCACTACCGGTGCCGGCGTGGAAGCCGCAGATGTCGGCGCAGAAGTGGTGACGGCGGGATTTGAAAAAGAGACCGCTGCTGCGGCGGAAGGTGCCGTGGGTAGCGGGGATGCGGCGGCGGGAGGGGCGCCCAGCAACGCAAGGATCGCCTTCGCGGCACCAGCCCAGATGACAATTACCGGGCACATTCCGGAACGAAAAGCGGAGACGGAGGAATAGACGGTGCGGCAACTGAGCATGCCCGACACCCCACTCTTAAGAATCCGCTCCCGGATGCCGTCCAGATCCGTGGGAACCGTGATGACGCACAACGGGTAACCGGCGGCGGAGAGCTCAGGCTCCAGACGTGCGATCATGGTCAGGGTGTCAATGGGACTGTCCGCCGTGATGACGAGACCAATCGGCAACCTGGACATCCCTGCTCCCACCGCTTGGGCAATCTGACCGGCCCCACTCTCTCGCCTTGCGATCCCCAACTGCCGGGCGGCGGCAAGGACACGGGCCTGAGTCGCAGGACTGATCCGGAGCTTGTCACCCCGCCCATTCAGCACAGCTGAAGCGGTCGTCCGGTCAACCCCTACCGCATATCCAACCTCCCCTATACCTACTGGCTTAATCATGCTCACACTAGTTAGCATTGAAGATTATGAAAAGCAAGAATGCCTGATTAAAATCTGCCGGGGTACCGGCGGGTGGTAAATCTCTAGATGATCAGCATGCAATCACCATAGCTGTAGAACTTGTATTGCTCTTTGAGCGCTTCCGCATAGGCGTGCCGGATCAACTCTGTACCAGCCAGGGCGCTTACCATCATGATCAAAGTTGATTTCGGAAGATGAAAATTCGTCAGCATGGCATCCACCAGTTTGAACGAATATGGCGGCGTGATAAAAATACGGGTTCGCCCGCTTCCCGGACTGACCACCCCCACCGACGTCGCCGCGGTCTCCAGCGTTCGGACAACCGTACTGCCGACAGCCACGACCCGTCCTTTACGGAGTTTGGCCTGCATGATGGCCTGCGCTATTCCGGGCGTAACCTCATACCGCTCCGACTCCATTTGATGATCGGAGACCAAGTCTGTTTTCACCGGCTTGAAGGTTCCCATGCCAACATGCAGGGTGACCGAGCCATGCGCCACCCCCATCTGGTTCAATCGCTGCAAGAGTGATTCAGTAATGTGCAGCCCGGCCGTCGGCGCTGCCACGGCCCCCGGTGTCCGTGCATAAACCGTTTGATAATACAGACGATCCCGAGCCAATGTCGCCCCATCGGGGACTTTGGCGCGCTTGATATACGGAGGCAGTGGTGGAATCCCCACTTCTTCAAGCACATCCAAAACAGGCCGGTCACACTGCAACGTGACCATAATCCCCACATCCCCGCTCCACTCCATGACGACAGCAGTAATCCGCCCCCCCGCCATAATGAGGCGCGTCCCGGCAACAGGGCGACGGGATGACCCGCATAGGGCATGCCACTGACCATTATTCATATCTTCAAGGAGAAGCAGTTCAACCCGTCCGCCCGTTGCCTCCTTATGCCCGTAAATCCTGGCAGGGATCACACGCGTATCATTCAGCACCAGGAGATCATCCGCCCTGAGAAACGAGGGTAGGTCACGAATCGTATGATGAAAGAGGGTTCCGGTGGTGCGGTCCACCACCATCATGCGGGCGGCTTCACGATCCAACCGTGGCTCCTGGGCAATCAATTCAGGCGGCAACTCGAAATCGAATTCAGAGGTCTTGAGGCTTTCATTCATCACTCTTTTCCCCATCGTTTCCATGGTTGACCAAACGACCGGTAATTGCGCAACACCGTCTTTACATAGGACCGGGTGGTTGGGTAACTGATCACGTTGGTGAATTCCTGTGGGTTTATGGCATTAATCCGATCCCAACGCGTGGCATTAGAGCGACCCGCATTGTATTCGGCCAGTGCATAGGGAAGTGGGTCCGCCTGACTTTTCCATCGTTTAATAGCGCGGCCGAGATACCAGGTGCCTGCCAAAACATTGGTGCCGGGATCAAAAAGGCTTTCCGTATCAAAATTTTGAATGTGCTCGGCCTTGGCCCATTCACTGGCGCTGGAAGGCATAATTTGCATAAACCCGATTTCTCCTGCTTTGCCGCGACACAGGGGATTAAACCGGGTCTCCTGCCAAATGACTGCGGCAACAAGTTTCGTGGGTACCTGATAACGTGCCGCGGCATTATCAATACAGTCGCGATTGCGATAGTAACAAATCTCAAAACGATAGGCCCATAAACTGCCAGTCAAAGGAATCAGCAGTACCGCAGAAATAAGAATGAAGCCACAGGCCCCCCGAGACAGAGCGTTCATCCGCCAAGACTGCCGATATAACGTTCCGCCTCAAGTGCCGCCATGCAGCCTGTTCCGGCCGCAGTAATTGCCTGCCTATAATGGGCATCTTGCACATCTCCGGCGGCAAATATCCCAGGAATATTGGTCACGGTATGCCGCGTTACCAGATACCCCTTCTCATTCATATCCAGAATCCCTTTAAAGGGCTTGGTGTTAGGCTCATGTCCGATCGCCGCAAACAGCGCCATGACGGGAATCTCGGAAATGGCCCCCGTTTTAATATTCTTCAAACGCAGCCCGGTCACTTCATTCCGCGCCACATCCAAAACCTCCTCAACAACTGAATCCCAATGGATTTCAATTTCGGGATGGTTGATGACTCGATCTGACATGATTTTTGAAGCGCGGAATTCATGACGCCGATGAATCAGAGACACTTTAGACGCAAACCGTGTCAAAAATAAAGCCTCCTCCATGGCCGTATCCCCCCCACCGACCACCGCCACAGGGACATCGCGGTACAGTGCCCCATCACAAGTGGCACAAGCGGAAACACCCCGCCCCATCAATTTGGTTTCGGAGGCGAGGCCCAAATACATGGCACGAGCACCGGAAGCAATCACTACGACTGTGGACTCAAGCGCCTGGCCACCTTCAAGAATAAGCTTTTTTGAACTCCCGGAAAAATCGGCCTGCACGACATCACCACCCACAAAACGAGCACCAAAACGCTCGGCCTGTTCGCGCATTTTCATAACCAGCGCAGTACCATCAATACCTTCAGGGAAGCCCGGATAGTTCTCCACATCGGTAGTCGTCGTCAACTGCCCGCCAGGCTGCATCCCCTCGATGACCACAGGCTTAAGATTGGCGCGGGCTAAATAAATGGCCGCGGTTAAACCCGCGGGGCCGGTTCCGACAATGATTACATTTTCCATATTATGTATACCGCAACACTTCTTCGACAGTCGTATAGCCGTCGAGTATATTTTTAATCCCATCCTGACGCAATGTGCGCATCCCTAACTGGATTGCCTTATCTCGGATAACCAAGGTGGGTTGACGCTGATTGATCAACTCACGAATCGGATCCGAAATGCTCAGGTACTCATAAATGCCTTTTCGCCCCTTGTAACCGGTATTGTTGCATTGCCCACAACCGGTCCCGTAATAAAAATTCTGTTCCCCCACATCCTGCCGAGTGAGCCCCAGGCGTTCCAGCATCTTGTCTTCAGGCTTGAAAGCCGTCTTACAACTGTCGCACACCTTGCGAACCAGCCGCTGCCCCACTACCGCCTCCATGGTTGAAGAAATCAAATAAGGTTCCACTTCCATGTCAATCAAACGGGTTACCGCACCGGCCGCATCATTGGTATGAAGGGTACTGAAAACCAGATGTCCTGTGAGCGAGGCATGAATGGCAATATGCGCCGTCGTCAAATCACGAATTTCACCAATCATCAACACATCCGGATCTTGCCGCAAAAAGGCACGCAAAACGCGTTCAAAGGTGTTGCCAATCGCATCATTGACCGGAACCTGAATAATTCCATCAATTTCGTATTCGACGGGATCTTCAGCGGTCAACAGCTTCGACTCCGTCGTATTCAAACGCCGCAAAGCGGAATACAACGTAGTCGTTTTTCCAGACCCGGTAGGCCCGGTGACAACGATGATACCATTCGGTTTATCGAGATCGAGCAATAACTTTTTAAGAATGTCATCAGGCATCCCGAGATTATCAAGATCCAACGAGACAACCCCGCGATCCAATACACGCAGCACGACGCTTTCGCCAAATTGAGTAGGCAGACAAGAAACACGAAAATCGATCTGTCTACCCCCGATGGTCAATTGAATACGGCCATCCTGAGGCAAACGCCGTTCTGCAATATTCAAACCTGACATGACCTTAAGTCGTGAAATGACAGGGATGGCCAGCCGTTTGGGCGGAGGAGCCATTTCATACAAAGCCCCATCCACACGATACCGGATCTTGAATTCATTCTCAAACGGCTCAAAGTGGATATCCGATGCCCGGTCCTGAACCGCCTGATATAGCATGAGATTAACGAACCGGATGACCGGGGCTGATCCTGCAGCTTCTTCAATGCCGCGGGTATCCTCCTGGGTAGTATTCAGTTCAAGATACTTATCGGCCTGATCGATTTCAGATTCCAGCGCATTGAGCATGTCGCTTACAGAAGTGCTCTCATCGCCGTAAAGCTGATTGACGTGCGCCCGGATATCTTCTTCGCGCGCCATCACCAGAGAAACGTCCTTGGTCAAAACAAAGGCCAGCTCATCCATGGTGGCCGGACTCATCAAGTCACACGTCGCCAAGGTAACCGAGTTAATCCCCCGTTCGACTGGCACCACCATATACATACGCGCCACACTGGCGGAAATGGAGTGAACCACCTCCGGCGGAATATCGGTTGCGGCCAGATTCACAACTCGGGTTCCCAGGCTCTCGGCAATCATCTTCAGAAGCGTGTCTTCAGGACAAACATCAATATTAATGATGATATCGCGCACCGGCTTACCGCTGCGTTGATGCTCCTCACTAATTTCCTGGAGCTGTTCGGGGGTCACCAGACCATGCGACTCCAGTAATTGAAGAATCAGTTCGTTGTGATGAACATCCGGCATAGGTCATTTACCTTTTCTTATTCTTATGAGCCTCTTCCAGTTTCAACACAATCGACTCCGGATCCTGAGACTTTGTAATCAGATCCTCGTAGTTGATCCGTCCTGCCTGGTAAAGCGCCATGAGATGTGCGTCCAAGGTAATCATGCCCCATTTGGCGCCCGTCTGAATTTCTGATGTAATACGATAGGTTTTACCTTCACGGACCAAGGACTGAATGGCCGGCGTGGAAATCATGATTTCGAACGCAGCGACACGTCCCGGCGCATCTGCCCGCACAAGAAGCAACTGTGAAATCACCGCCACAAGTCCGGAGGCCAACTGGGTGCGAACCTGGGCCTGCTGCCCCATGGGGAAGGCATCCACAATACGATCAACCGTACGGGCAGCCCCGGTCGTATGCAGTGTGGCAAAAACCAAGTGTCCGGTTTCCGCCGCCGTGATGGCAGCCATCATGGTTTCCAGATCGCGCATTTCACCGACAAGAATGACGTCAGGATCCTGGCGCAACGCCCGGCGCAAGGCCTCACCAAATGAGGGGACGTCCACACCAATTTCCCGCTGAGTCACCACGGATTTTTTATGAGGATGATAATACTCAATGGGATCCTCAATGGTTATAATATGCAGATCGCGTTCCTCGTTAATCAGATTCAACATCGAGGCGAGTGTTGTGGTTTTCCCGGATCCAGTCGGACCGGTAACCAAAATCAGGCCCCGAGGCCGGAAAATCAATTCTTTAACTTGCGGAGGTAGCCCGATCCCATCCAGCGACATAAGCTTGGTGGGGATCTGGCGCAGAACCATCCCGACGTTCCCTTTGGCCTTGAGGACGCTGACACGGAAACGAGCCACTGTACCAAAGCCGAAACCGAAGTCTGTTCCCCCGCCTTCCCTGACTCTCTGCTGATGATCTTCCGAAGTAATGCTCTTCATGAAGCGCTCAGTATCTTCCGGCTTCAGCACTGAGGCATCAATAGCCTGCATGCGGCCATGAAGGCGCAGTACGGGTGGGACTCCCACGGTAAGATGCAAATCCGAGGCCCCTTCATCCACGACAAGCTGAAGCAATTCGCTCATCTCAATCTGGCTGCTATCGATCATTATAATGCATCTCCCATGGTGGCGCGTAACACTTCATCCAGGGTTGTTGTCCCGATCACAACTTTCCTTAAACCATCTTCTCGCAGCGTTCTCATCCCCAGCTCACGTGCTTTCTGGCGGATCTCAATCGACGAAATTTTACCAAAAATCATTCTTTGAATTTCATCATTGATGATGAGAATTTCGAAAATACCAGCCCGGCCCGAATACCCGGTAAGCGCGCACTTGTTGCAACCGCGCCCACGATAAAGTTGAACTCCGGCGAACTGCTCGGCAGCGGCTCCGAGAAGAAGCAATTCATTAGCCGTAGGCTTATGCTCCTCCCGGCAATGTTCACACACGGTTCGGACCAATCGCTGCGCGATAATCGCACGCACAGACGAGGCAACCAAAAATGGTTTTACGCCAATATCCTGCAAACGCGTAATGGCACTCGGAGCATCATTGGTGTGCAAGGTGCTGAACACGAGATGACCGGTCAATGCTGCCTCAGTCGCAATACGTGCAGTTTCGTTGTCCCGAATTTCACCAATCATTACAATATTCGGTGCCTGACGTAAAATCGAACGGAGCGCAGTTGCGAAAGTCAGCCCGATATCCTCTCGAACATGCACTTGATTGATACCTGACATTTGATATTCGACGGGATCCTCAACCGTGATGATTTTTCGGTCAGGCTTATTGACGAAATTAAGACAGGCATAAAGTGTCGTCGTTTTGCCTGACCCAGTCGGGCCGGTAACCAGAATAATCCCATCCGGCAAACCGATCAACCGGGTGAAAGTCTCCTGATCATCAGCAAGAAATCCCAGTTTAGGCAGTCCCAGAGCCAAATTTTGCTTGTCGAGAATACGCATGACAATACTCTCGCCATGCCCGGTGGGGACCGTCGACACACGCAGATCCAACTCACGACCTTTGACGTTTACCTGAATACGACCATCCTGGGGAACACGTTTTTCGGCAATTTTCATGTTCGCCATGATTTTAACACGGCTGATAATCGCCGCCTGCAGGCGCTTCGGGGGACTATCCACCTCCTGCATGACACCATCAATGCGATATCGCACACGGAATCGCTTTTCCAGCGGCTCCAGATGAATATCAGAAGCACGGTTTCGATGCGCTTCATAGATGATCAAACTGACCAACTTGATAATGGGCACATCGGACTCGGAAACATCAACATCCTCCCGCAAATCTGCCCGTCCGGCACTCACCATGGCGACCGTACCCTCGGTGAGCTGATCAATCATGGTCTCCATGGAAGCTTCGGTCGCATAATAGCGATCCAACGCAACCGTGATCTCAGCGGGAAGAGCAACCACCCCTTCAATGTCACATTTAAGCAAATAGCGCAGACTATCAAGGGTATCGACCTCCAAGGGGTCACCGATGGCCACCGTCAATACGTTATCATGCTTGGAGACAGGCATGACCTTGTATTTGCGCGCGATATCAACCGGCACCGCCGTAATCGCCTCAGGGGGGATATGGAGATTTACGAGGGAAATCATTTCCATACCAAAACGGCTGGAAAGGACTGAAAGGATTTCTTCAAAGGTGAGCACCTTCGTACTGATGAAGGTATCCACTACAGAGCTATGCATGGGCATGCGCTGTCGAGCCAATTCAATCTGCTCATCGGCGACCAGGCCCTCTTCCTTGAGGACCTCCAAAACATATTCATCGTTTGAGGTCAAATCGCAATCCTCTCAGATCTAGTTGGATGACGGCGTGTACAACTCTGTCAGGTAACACCTTACCACCATCCCGCGTCATGGTCAATTGGACAACTTCTTTTCCAGCAGAGCACCCGCCATTTGGGGATTGGCCTTCCCTTTACTAAGCCGCATGACCTGTCCGACCAGAAATTTCATGGCTGCCGCCTTACCATTCCGGAAATCTTCCACAGATTTTGAATTTTCCGCAATGATCTGATCAACCACTGCCTCAATCGCCCCGGCATCACTCACCTGCGCCAATCCACGGGCGGCAACAATATCCTTAGCGAGCCCTCCCCGCTCCAACATAATGGCAAAGACATCCCGCGCCGTATTAGAATTGATCACCTTGGCATCAGTCAGGTCTACCAGTTCGGCCAGGGCCGCAGGTTTAATGGCAAAGGCGGAAATAGAAATCCCCTTTTCAGTAAGTGTCCGCAACACATCGGTCATGACCCAATTTGAGACAGCCTTCGGATTGCGCGAACACCGGGCAGCATCTTCAAAATAATCGCCTACAGCCTTCTCCGCCGCCAACACCTGAGCATCATATTCTGGCAATCCAAATTCCCTTACAAATTTTTCGCGCCGCTGGGCAGGCAGCAAAGGAAGCGCAGCGGCCCATTCGGCGACAAGGGCCTCAGGCAATGCAATCGGCATCAAATCTGGTTCAGGGAAATAACGATAATCATGGGCATCTTCCTTGGTGCGCATCGAGAACGTCTGCCCCTTATCCACATCCCATCGGCGGGTTTCCTGAATGATCTTGCCGCCTCCCTCAATCACCTCGCGTTGCCTCTCGATTTCATAATGGAGTGCGTTATAAATCCCCTTGAAGGAATTCATGTTTTTGATTTCGACTTTGGTTCCGAATGTAGACTGCCCTTCGGGCCGGAGGCTGATATTCACATCACACCGCATATTGCCCTCTTCCATATTGCAATCACTGACTTCGGCATACACCAAAATCTGACGCAACGTCTGGAGGTAGGCCAAGGCCTCGTCCGGGCTTTCCATGTCAGGCTCCGATACGATTTCCATCAGGGGCACTCCGGCACGGTTGTAGTCAATTCCGCTCCAGGTGGTGTAGTGCATATTTTTCGCCACGTCTTCTTCCTGATGAATGCGCGTAATGCCGATCCGGCGAGCATTCCCCCCCACCTCAATATCCACGCCCCCCCCCAGACAAAGAGGCTTGTCGCATTGGGTAATCTGGTAATTCTTTGGCATGTCCGGGTAGAAGTAGTTCTTCCGGTCAAATTTACTGAAGGAATTAATGCGGCACCCAAGCATCAACCCGGAAATAACTGTCCAGCGAATCGCCTCACGGTTCATGACCGGCAGGCTCCCGGGGTAGCCCATGCAAACAGGACAAACATGCGTATTGGGCGAAGCCCCGAAATCCGTACTACAGGCACAAAACATTTTGGACTTCGTCTTGAGCTGGACATGCACTTCCAGCCCGATGGTTACCCGGAAAGTCGTCATAATTGCACCTGTGATCCTGCATTCTCTGTAGCGATGCCCGAACGCTGAGCTCGCCAATGTGTCGCCTGCTCAAAAGCAAATCCCGTTCGCAAAATGGCCTCCTCGCCCAACGCAGGACCCATCACCTGAAGCCCGACAGGAAGCTTCCCGGATGCCATGCCACAAGGAACAGACAGCCCGCAAATCCCCGCCAAATTGACGGGGACAGTGAAGACATCTCCAAGATACATCTGGAGAGGATCAGCACAATTCTCGCCAATCCGATATGCCGGAGTCGGGGCCACTGGCGAGAGGATCACCGAACAGTGTTTGAAGGCCTCCTCAAAATCACGCCGAATCAGGGTCCGAACCTTCTGGGCGCGCAGGTAGAATGCATCATAGTAGCCGCTACTTAAGACATAGGTCCCCAGAATTATCCGCCGTTTGACCTCAGGACCGAATCCTTCCGCCCGGGTCTTCTTATAAAGATCCAGAGGATCTAAAGCCCCCGCTGCCCGATACCCGTAGCGCACACCATCAAAGCGGGACAAATTAGCCGAAGCTTCGGCCGGAGCAATAATATAGTAGGTATCCACGGCCACTCGCGTATGCGGCAGGGACACTTCAACCACCTTGGCCCCCAATTGGCGGCACACCTCAATGGCCTCCTGAACACACCGTTCAACTTCAGGGTCCAACCCACCCACAAAGTATTCCTTGGGCAGCCCGACCGTTACCCCTCTCAAATCCTTCGTCAACGAAGCTTGATAGTCCGGAACGGACACAGACAATGTCGTGGAATCCGCTGCATCAACGCCCGCCATAATCTGCAACAATAAAGCCGTATCACGCACATCTTTTGTCATCGGCCCGATCTGATCAAGTGATGAGGCGTAAGCAGTGAGTCCATAGCGGGAAATCCGTCCATAGGTCGGTTTCAACCCGACACACCCGCAAAACGACGCCGGCTGCCGAACCGAACCGCCCGTATCGGACCCTAGCGCCGCCACACACTCGTTTGCCGCAACCACGGCCGCAGAACCACCGCTTGAACCACCGGGGACACACTCCAAATTCCAGGGATTACGCGTGATGCCATAGGCCGAGTTTTCCGTGGTTGACCCCATGGCAAACTCATCCATATTGGTACGTCCGACAAAAACCGCCCCTTCAGCTCGAAGCCTGGCAATGGCAGTGGCATCATACGGCGACACGTATCCCTTTAGAATTTTGGATCCACAGGTACAGGGTTGACCTTTGACATTCAGAACATCTTTTACGGCGATGGGCACGCCAAGAAGGCGTCCCTTCACACCATTCCCACGGGCAACATCAGCCGCACGGGCTTGCTCCAGGGCATCCGACTCATCAAGCGTCAGATAGCCATGAATCCGGTCATCTGTCCGATGAATGGCATCCAGCACCGAGCGAACCACATCCACAGAACAGCATTCACCGCGATTTAGGTGCTCTAAAATTTCATGAATGGTAAGGGTATTCAGCATGATAATTACTCCACAATGGTTGGCACCATCACCAGACCGGCAGACTGCTCGGGTGCGTTGTTCAGAATCACGTCCCGGTCCAACCCCGGTTGCACGACATCTTCCCGAAATACATTCTGGATGGGGGTTGCATGTGCCATCGGCTCAACGTCATCCACCTCCAAGCTCCGTATCTGGTTAAAATGATCAACAATATGATCCAGTTGCGACTGAAATTCGACCACCTCATCGTCCGTCAAATTCAAACGCGCCAGATTGGCTACATACCGGACATCCATTTTCTTGGCTGATTGGGTTTTATCGTCACTCATAAATAATCTTACTCTCCGCCGCCTTTGGCAACTGAAAAAACACATTCTCTGAAACAACAACACCCCTGTCAACTGCCGTCGTACAAGGGCTATTAACGGTTACTCAAATTCTGAACCGTTACGGGAACGGTCAATCCGGCGAACCGTGCACACACTCCCCAACCACCACCGAATTACGAAACTTTGAGAAGCAGCATATTACTGCCGGCACGCAGTGTCAGCCGAATCCGCTCCTGATCCACGGTCACCCCACGCGCGACATTCCGTCGTTGTTCCGTAATGGAGTCGCCGAGAAACACTATACGATCATTCGTTTTTAATAATAACCCGCTCGTCATCGCAAATCATCCTTCCCCGAGGTGAATACCACAGATCACTGCCTTCATAAAAAACCAAGAATATATGATATAATCAAACAGGCCATGCAAGCACGGATCTGAGCATTTTCATCGTTCGCCGGAGCCTGCGGATTCACCGACATCCGGACTGGCCCTTGTAGGGTTACTCCCCATAGTAGAGCTCCAGCCAAAGAAGTAGCATGAAATTGAGATAAATACATAAACAACAAAAAAGGCAGATGACTATGAAGATTAATTTTTTAACGGTTCTTGGAATTGTGGCAGTTGCAGGCATTATGGGTTTCGTCAGTTGCAAACAGAAGACGGCGACACCCGGTCCTGCCGAACGAACTGGTGCGGCTATTGATAGGGCTACGTCTAATACGGTTGAAACGGCCAATGACGCTGCCGAGAAAACCCGCGAGCTCGCAGTAAAAGCGGCGGAGGCAACAAAAGCCGCTGCGCAAAAAGTAGTCGAAAAGACAGGCGAAGGCTTGGAGAAAACCGGAGAAGCCATCGAGAAGACAGGCGAGAATCTGCAAAAATAATGGCTCAGTCGATAGGCGAAGCTGACATTATTCGATAGATTGCATCGCGCCTCCGGGACTCAAAGTGGTAGTGACGTCTCAGCTCTGGCTTACCCAGCAGCGGCGAGACGCCGCTGCCACTTTTTTTCATTAACCTACGCATAGAAACCAATATCCATACGCTTTAGCACCACATCTCGGTCGGAAATTGGAATGACTATTCTGCCGCAGTTTCTTCCGGTACGGGTGGAGCATATTTCTTTACCATACGCTTCAGTGCGGATTTTTGACGGGGGGTCAATGATTTACGCTGTTCATATTGCCTGGACAAGGAGACGTAAAACGTCTTGTCGTCAAACGTCTTGCCTTTCTTCTCAACCGCCTCTTTCCACTCAGTAACCGTCTTGAGCTGGTCCAACAGTGCCGCACATTCCGGATCTTCGACCTGGGGCCCTTGAGCTTCCAGAACCAGCCGCGACTTGATGACCTCAAAATCAGGAATTCGATCGGCATACTTCAACACCATTCGATTTACCACGTTGAGCTGTGCTGGCGAAAGTTCGCGATTCTGGTCAACCCGCCGTTGCAGGGAGTCGATAAACTTTTTCTCATCGAAAGTGCGACCCCGCCGGGCTTTCGGAGGATCAAACTCCATCCCTTTAAGCAACGACATCTTCTCAACCGTCGAGGGCTCCGGCGGCACATCCGGCTTCTCCTCCAGCAACAGGCCCAGTCCGGACTCGGTGATGGTGGCCTCGACTCCAGGAATCTGTTCCCGATAGCGCAGGGCTATCCTTCCTAGCGATTCAAACTGGCGCATCGACAATGGCTTTTCAGCCTTTTCCATCTGCTCGCGAATGGAGTCGGCGAACTTTTTATCACTATAGGTGCGACGTCCCCGCTTCACCTCAGGCCCCCACTCCTTGATGTGCTCCAATACCGCCAGCACCCGCCCCACTTTGGCACTATCCGGCGCTGGCCCCTTGGCGGCCTTCATCCACTCCACGAAGTTGACATAGAAATTACGGAGCATATCCGTCCATTCAACCTTACCGGCCTCAATTTCATCCAACAGCAGTTCCATCCCTGCGGTGAATTTGACCTCAAACAGCTCATTCAGGTATTGAACCAATAACCCATTTACCTGAAGCCCGATGTCCGTGGGCGAAATGGCCTTCTTTTCTTTGGCAATATAACGTCGATCATAAAGCGTACCGAGAATCGAAGCGTAGGTACTTGGACGCCCCACCCCATTCTCTTCGAGTGCCTTGATAAGCGAGGCCTCACTGAATCGGCCCGGCGGCTGGGTCTCTTTACGTTCCTCAAGCCATTTCAGAACTTCCAAGAGTTCGCCACGTTCAACGTTTGGAAGTTGATCAACTTCCGATTCCTCTTCAGCGCCGTCTTCCTTATCAGAAGGATCCTTTTCTTTTACTTTCTTCTGAACTCCACTGACTTTCATGTACCCCGGAAACGCAACTTGTGACGCCGTCGCACGGAAAAGGTAATCAGGCACATCTCCCATCGCACCGGTGGTTTCAACTTCCACGGTCTTCTGTTCGATCCTGGCTGGCGCCATCTGACTGGCCACAAACCGCTGCCAGACCAGGGTGTAAAGCTTGAGTTCATCCGGCGTCAAAATGTGGGACATATTCTTCGGGGTGCGATTCACATCCGTAGGACGGATGGCTTCATGGGCTTCCTGCGCATTCCCGCGACTCTTGAAATAGTTCGGTTTCTCGGGCAGATACTCCTGCCCGTATTCCTGTTCAATGAACGTGCGGCAGGTATTCAGCGCATCCTGGGCGATATTGAATGAGTCCGTACGCATATAGGTAATCAAACCGGTCGGCCCATCACCAAGGTCCATTCCTTCATACAGCTTCTGGGCGATCTTCATGGTGCGACTGGGGGTAAAATCAAATACCCGAGAGCCCGCCTGCTGAAGACTGCTGGTAATGTAGGGGGGGGAAGTGCGTTTTGAGAGTTCACGGCGGATGATATCCTTAACGCGAAGTTGCCGGCCATTAAGTTCGTTTCGCACGGTCTCGGCTTGTTCCGGCGTTTTGACATCCGCCTTGGCACCCTTAATACGGGCTAAACGAAGGGCAAAGGGGTCACGGGGATCAACTTCTTTGCGCACATCGGCGCCAAATAGCCAGAACGGTTCAGGAATAAAGGCTCGAATGGCCATCTCGCGTTCACAAACCAAACGTAACGCCACCGACTGCACCCGCCCCGCGCTCAAGCCTCGGCGAATACGACTCCAGAGGAGTGGACTGACCTTATAACCCACGATTCGGTCCAGAATGCGGCGTGCCTGCTGGGCGTTCACCAGCTTTTCATTGATCTCCGAAGGATTGGCAAAAGCTTCCCGCACGGCACGAGGAGTAATTTCATTATAGGTAACCCGAAAGAACTGGTCATCAGCCACCTTCCCCTTGAGCAAAGCCTTCAGATGCCAGGCAATGGCCTCCCCTTCCCGATCTGGATCGGGTGCCAGATATACGGCATCGCATCCCTCCGCAATATCACAAAGCTCTTTGACGATTTTTTTGCGATCCGGGGTCACCTCATACTGGGGTTTGAAGTTTTTCTCGGGATCCACTCCAAGACTTTTGACAGGGAGATCACGAATATGCCCCATGGAAGCCTTGACCACGTAGTCTGCGCCAAGAATCTTATTGATGGTCTTGGCCTTAGCGGGGGACTCAACGATTACTAGATTTTTTCCCATTATATGCTTCCTTTATCCCTGAATGTCAGGCAACCGGAGAAGCCTGATATTCAAGGGTCGTTATTACTGCTTTCTCAAAGCCACACGCTGCCCGGGCAACATTTTGACAACACGCTTCAACTCCAGCCCTAAAAGAAGGGCGCTGATTTCAGAGGGCTTGCGACCCGACCTGCGAATTAAGGCATCCAGCTCAACCTCACCATCCTCAGCAATCACCGTCACCAAACCAGCTTCTGCCTCTGTCAAAGTCGCCAGGATTGAAGCCCCCTCGACCTTGGCTGACGTTGGGATTAAACACCCGAGTTCTTCCAGAATGTCTTCAACACTTTCGACTAATTTCGCACCATTCTTGATCAACTTATGCGGACCGCGAGCACCAAATGAATCAATCCGGCCAGGTACGGCAAAAACGGTGCGCCCCTGATCCAAGGCTTGATGAGCGGTAATCATCGCCCCACTGGCCACATCGGCTTCCACCACCGTAACCCCTTTTGAGAGGCCACTTACTATCCGATTCCGGACTGGGAACGTGGTCTTATCAGGCTGACGGCCCATTGGATATTCCGATAACACAGCCCCTTGTCGGGCGATCTGGGCGGCTAATTCCGCATTTTCAGGAGGAAACATGCAATCCAAAGCACCCCCCAATACAGCCACAGTACGGCCCTTCCCCTTGAGCGCCCCCTTATGAGCGGCCGTATCGATTCCTCGTGCCAAACCGCTAATCACGGTAATTCCGCTCTGCACCAACTGAGTGGCAAGTTTTTCGGCTGTTTCCAAACCATAATGCGAGGTGCGTCGCGAGCCCACAATGGCCACGCCATGTTCGTCACGCAACTGAAGGGCTCCCTGGACATACAATGCCAGAGGAGGGTCATAGATTTGCAGCAACCGTTTCGGATACTCGGCATCCACAGGCGTGATCAGATGTGCGCCAACCGCCGCAGCGGCCTGTTCTTCCTTCTCAACATCCAGTCTGGCTCGCTGATCAAGGAGTTTACTTACAATATCCCGACTGACGCCAGGAACGCTCATCAAAGCATGCTTATCCGCCTCAAAAATAGCAGGGACGGAACCCAGGTGGGTAGCCAACGTACGCACCGTTACCGGGCCGACTCCCTGCATCATATTTAGAGCAATATATGCCTGCCGCAAATCCAATACAAACCTCCATCCTCAACTTAGGGAACAAAAATGAGTCGGTAGAAATAGCACACATCCTTCACCTGCGCAACTAGAGACAATTAAAGATTTCAGAATTGCGTTATGCTCGTATTTAAGGAAAACTACATCACTTTTTATTCAGGAAATGGAAATTATGGGACTGGCTCCAATCGTCGCTCTAGAAATCGGAACCTCGAAGATCATGGCCCTCGTGGGCGAACTCCGCGAGGATAACCATATTGTCATTACGGGAATGGGCGAGCATTCCTCCACGGGAATTCGCAAAGGCGAAATGGTGGACTTTGAAAACGCCCGCATCTGCGTCAAACAAGCCTTAGGTGCGGCTGAAGATAACGCCCAGGTGGCCATCCATCAAATTCATCTGGCCCTCTCGGGCGGGGACATCCAAAGTATTGTCAACCGGGGGACCATCCCCATCACCTCCGCCTCCGAAGGCGTGACACGGGATGATGTCGAACAGGTCACCGAACTTGCCCGCTCAGTCAATCTTCCCCCTGAGCGCCAAATCCTTCATTCCATCGGGCAGATTTTTTATGTGGATGGTGAACGCGTGGCCCGTCCTGAAAACTTCGAATGTGACACCCTCGCTCTCGACATGTTAATCCTTCACGCCCAAAGCAGTCACATACGGAATACCGTACGCATGCTTCGTAACGACCTTGAAATGGATGTCGCAGACACCGCCTTTGGCGGGCTCTGTTCGGCTCTCGCCGTCCTGACGCCCGAGCAAAAAGAGGGAGGCGTACTGGTGATTGACCTTGGCGGTGGCACCACCACCTTCACAGCCTATGCGGCAGGCACTTTTGCGGCCGCCGGGGCCTACGCCATCGGTGGTGACCATGTTACCAACGACATTGCTCTTGCCTTTAATATTCCTCGCATGCAGGCCGAGCAATTAAAAAGGGAGCAAGGCAGCGCTATCACCGAAGAATCCGGCGGTCCGACTCGCATCGATCTGCCAGCAGAAGGCGGCTATCCGGGAAGAAATATCAGCCTCCCGGGCCTGCAAACAGTCATACATCTACGCATGACAGAGATTTTCCAGCTCATTCTCAAGGAAATCGAGCGTAAGGGAATTGTTCATCAGATCGGGGCCGGAGTAGTGTTAACTGGGGGGGGCTCGCAAATGAAAGGGTTAACCAAACTCGCTGATCGCGTCTTTCGTATGCCATGCATGATTGGTCGCCCCATCGGCTATAGTGGCCTGGCAGCAGCAACTGAAAAACCGGAGTGCTCTACAGCTGCCGGCCTGTTGCGGTACGCCTTCAAAAACGTGACTGCGGCTCGTCGCCGTCCCTCGGTCTGGTCAAAGTTTACAAAAATCATCGGCGGACGCTGATGTTCGGAGCAATTTTATTATGAGAAGGGTCGAGAACATCATGGCCACCAGCCGTATCAGCGTGGTGGGGGTTGGTGACGGCGGTTGTAATGCCGTGGATAGCATGGCGACCCATTGGGAGAACGGGCCATCCCTGATCGCCATCAACACAGACGCGCAGGCCCTCAAAACTACACAGGCCAGCACCAGGCTCCAAATCGGTGAGCAAATTACACGCAATATGGGGGCAGGCGGTGATGCCAATATGGGTGCCCTTTCCGCAAACGACGACTTCGACACTCTTCAGGGGTTATTCCGCGGCATGGATCTGATCTTTTTAGTGGCCACACTGGGTGGCGGCACCGGCACCGGAGCGACCCCGGTTGTAGCCCGCGCGGCACGCGAAACGGGAGCCATGGTTATTGCCTTCGTTACCCTTCCATTCACCTTTGAAGGGGATCGTCGTATGTCGCAAGCCCGACAGGGCCTGCTCAATCTTCAGGATCAGGCCGATGTCGTCATCGTTATTCCCAATCAGGCGCTATTTGCTGCGGCAGGCTCCAATGCAACCGCCGAGGAAGCGTTCCACCAATCCGACTACTATCTGGGCATGGGCATCTTTGCGATCTGGAAACTGCTGACCCAGCGGGGTATCATCAACCTTGATTTTGCGACCCTCCGCATGGTGGCACGTTGCAGCGGCGGAGCCAGTAGTTTCAGTTATGGAGAAGGCAAAGGATCGGAACGGGCCCAACGTGCGATCCAAACCGCACTTCACAGCCCGCTTTTAGACAACGGCGAAACTCTTTTAGAGTCGGAATCCATTCTAGTCAGTATTCTGGGCGGATCCGATATGAGCATCCGGGAAGTTGAATCCATTATGTCCGCCGTCGAAAGCGCCACCCGGAAAGATGCCCACATCCATATGGGAACATCCATTGATGATTCATGGAACGACGCGATCTCAGTCACCATTGTGGCTTCACGTTTCTGGCGCGCCGAAAATGAGTCCGACGAAAAAACGCCCCCCGATCCCGCTGTTCCCGAAGAATCCCCCACTACTCCTGCCGGAAAAAAGAAAAACAGAAAAACAGAAACCACCCAGTCCCAATTGATTTTTGAAGGCATCAGTAAAGGGCTCTTCAAGGATGTTGAACCCACCATCATTGCAGGTGAAGACATGGATGTCCCGACCTTCATCCGGCGACGTGTGGCGGTGTCCAAATGAAACACATCCTGCTCCAATTCAAAGGGAATGAGAATCACACCCCTCTTGTTCAGTTCATCAAATACGGCATTTCTGGCGGACTCTCAACGCTGGTTCATATCTGCCTGTTTTACTGGATGGCCACTCAAATACTGCCGGCGCTCAATGCACATGATGTCATTGCCTCGCTGCTTAATCTATCGGTTCCGGAAGTGTCACAGGGTATTCGCGCCCGGAACTCCATGATCGATAATACGGTGGCCTTTCTATTTTCAAATCTGACGGCCTATGTCATCAACATTTACTGGGTGTTTTCACCAGGCCGCCATCACCCCGTCCTGGAGTTTCTGTTTTTCTTCGCTGTCTCCGGAATCGCCATCCTGATCGGAAGCACCATTATGGGCTTTCTGATTCACACCTACGGGATCACAACCACTTCAGCATTTATGGCGAATGTTTTGGTATCGTTGCTGATCAATTTTTTCATCCGGAAACACATTATTTTTAAAGACTGAGTCCTTCCCCATGGTTAAAAAATTGACAATTTTGTTATCCACGGGCTTCGGACTGGGCCATAGCCCTCTATTTCCAGGATCGGTCGGTTGCCTCCTGGGTATCCCACTGGTCTGGGCCATTCAATACTCGGGGCTTCAACTTGGGATGGAGATTCCCTTCCATATCACTATGGCGGTTCTTCTCAGTTTGATTGCCATACCTATTTGCCATGTAGGCGAAAAAGCGGCTGGCAGCAAGGACCCTCATTGCGTCGTGGCCGATGAATACCTCACCTTTCCCATCAGTATGATCGGACTCCCTTTTACCCCCCTCATGATTGCCATATCCTTTGTGACCAACCGGATCCTGGACATCTTCAAACCCTATCCTGCCAGCCAACTCCAAGCTCTTCCCGGCGGTCTGGGAATCACCATCGATGACGTTTTTTCAGCGACCTACAGTCTCGCACTCAACCACGTGGTATTCTGGTGCCTGCGCCACTACGGCTGGCTGTAATACGATCTTGACCCTCTCCGAGTCGCCGCCTAAAGTATGCCCCTACATATGCGCTTCATCATTCATATTTTATTACTGATGTTATTTATTATCCCTTGCAAGGCGAACTACGATACCATGCCGGCACCGCCCCCCAGTTCGCCATACACCCAGTCCAAGGACGATGACAAGCCACGAGTCAAGCGCGGCATCCACTGGTACCGGAGCCCTCAGTGCGAAACGGCCGCACAACAACTCCAACTAGCCTTCAAATATTATAACGATGGCCGTTATCGCAAGGCGGCCAACAGCTATCAGGCGCTCGTGTATGCCTGGCCGGATTCGCCCGAAGCCCCTCAAGCCCAATTGGCCCTGGCCAAAGTTCAAGAAATACGGCAGCGTTTCGCAAAAGCCTTTGATGAGTATCAATACCTGTTTGAATACTATCCGGGGCAATTTGACTATCAGGAGATTTCGGATCGGCAATTCAAAATTGCTAACTACATGATGAAAACGCCCAAGGCATCATTTCTCTTTTTCCCGGGATTTGATGCCCCTGAACGCGCCTTACCCATGTACGAGAAAATCATCAAAAATGCTCCCACCGGAGGGCAGGCGGCCACAGCCCAGTTGAATATCGGGATCATTCACGAGTTAAATGAAGAAGAAGAAGATGCGGTCACCGCTTATGAAACTTTTCAGAACCGTTATAGTGATGCCAATCTAGCCGCTCAGGCCTCCTTCAGGGAGGCTCACTGTCTGGTCAAGATTCACACCAACCGGCCTAATGATGAAGATGCCTGCAATGCTGCACGCGCCGCTCTTGTTCAATTCATCACCACCTATCCTGGACATGAGAAAGTTGAAGAGGCTCGTGGCTTCCTGAAGGATCTGAATGACAAGCAGGCCAAGCGGGCCTATGACCTGGCCCGATACTATCAAACCATTGCCCATCGCCCCAAGGCGGCCATAGTTGCCTATGAGGATTTCTTGAGGAAATACCCGAACACAACTCTCGCAACGAGCGCCAAACAACAGCTGGCCATCTTGAATAAGGAAACAAAAACCAATGAAAATAAATAAGCTATTTACGCCCATCTCATTACTAGGTGCTCTCGTACTGCTACTCATCACAGGCGGGTGCGCAGGCTATCATCTGGGGAATACGCTTCCTCCGGGCATTACCTCCATTTTTATTCCCGTTTTCATCAATGACTCGCGAGAGCCTGGCTTAGAAACAACTGTTACCGCAGCCACCATTCAGGAGTTTCAGAAAGATGGCTCTCTCAAAGTCCTGCAAAAGAACCAAGCTAACAGCCTGCTGGAAGTCAGGATTAAAAAGTCGGAATTGGAGCCCCTTCGCTATCGACGCGACCAGGCTATCACAGCAAACGAATACCGCCTGACACTGACAGCAGATGTGATATTACGGAAGCTTCCCGGCAACGAAGTCATGGTGAATACGACGGGTGTGATTGGATTCACCACCTTTACAGCCCTTGCCGATCTTCCCAGCGCCCGACGCGCAGCACTGCCCAAGGCTGCCGCAGATCTCGGTCAACGAATTGTGAAATGTGTTGTCGAGTACTGGTAACTGACGCGAGCAAGAAAAAAAGCCGTGCACGGGTAACCCGGCACGGCTTTCTCATATCCAAATCGGCTCTATCAGCCAACCTTGCCAACCATAGCAGCAGCACGCGCCTTACGACGATCCGCTGTATTCGGCTTAATAATACCCCGCTTGGCGGACTTATCAAGGAGCGAGCAAAATGCGCTGAATTCCTTCATGGCCTTGCTCTTATCCTTCGATTCCACCGCATCCACAAAGACGCGTCGCATAGTCGCAATTTCACTCTTGGTGCTGCGATTCCGCACCCGCCGGACCAGCGCCTGTTTGGCGCGCTTGCCTGCACTCTTGATATTCGGCATACGTTTTCCTTTAATTCTTCTTGTTGCTTGCTGAACGCAAAAAACGCCGTCATAATAAACATCCAATGGCTCAAGTCAACTTGTAAATTTGTTAATTTCTATGCAATAAATACCCCATGTCATCCGTTATGCATATAGAACCTGTCAAAGAGCGGAGTTCTACCTTTGAAATCAGCGATGAGATTTTACTCGGGCTGTACACAAAGGGGGATATCAAAGCCCTGAATGAGTTGATTGTTCGATATAAGAAACCGTTGTACAGCTTTTTGTGGAGGCTTGTGGCATCGGGAAATGAGGTGGATGAGCTCTTTCAGGAAACATGGCTTCGCGTCATTCAGAAATCTGAGAGTTTTGAGCAATACAGGTTTAAAGGGTGGATTTTTAAAATTGCGTACAATCTGGTAATCGATTGGAGCAGAACTAAACGCAAAAATTTAAGCCTCGATCAAACGTCAGAATATGCCGATGGCTTACAGACACTGGGAGACACCTTACCCGCCACAGGGTTTAGTCCCGATGGGCAGGCGGCCAATGCTGACCTTCAAATAGAGATCACACAGGCACTGGCAAGCCTGCCCGTAGAACAAAGGGAGGTATTTGTAATGAGAATGGAAGCCGATATGTCTTTTAAAGAAATTGCCGAGATACAAGGGATCTCGATAAATACCGCCTTAGCCAGAATGCAGTATGCCTTAACAAAAATGAGAAAAGCATTAAAACCCCTGCATGAAAATTCAGAGAGGACGCTATGAACTGCGCCGATATAGAAAAGCTGATATTGCTTCAGGATTCTGGAGAAATTTCCGAGGATCAAGAGCAAGAACTTATTACACACCTAAATAACTGTGAGATATGTTGTGGGAACAGCAGCAATCTAGCGAGTCTTCGTAAAACCTTTACTTCTGAAGCTCGCCATCTTCCCGAACCTTCACAGAAGACATTCACCATCATCCGGAAGGCGGCCAAACGCCATCATAACCCCAAGGCACGGCCATTCTCGATCCCTTGGCCCCTGGCCCTGGCCCTGGCTACCGCCGCAAGTCTCACCTTGTGTTTGACCACCTTGCGATTTTCTATAGGTCCGTCCTTGAACCTACCGGCCCCCATCGTTCAAAATTCACATGCCATCGAAATCATCCCATTGATTGCCTATATCACAGGAACAGAGCCCGTTCAGTTCACCATGGAGGGCGATGATGCCGAGTTGACCGTCCTGGCCAATGAATTGTTACGACTTCAGGACATGGCCATAGAATGGCCGGGGGATAAAATGGACACCCCTACTCTACCCGAGGACTATCAGCCCACAACTCTTCTATGGAATAATATTCCCGGACCTCAGTTTGGAAGATGTGGATAACCACATCAAATAAGTCCACCACAACCCAGCCATCCTCAGGCGCCCCGCTTACGCGGATCGTAAATCCAGTAGATTTAAGGGACGTGCTCACAGCGCTGGCCATGGCCTTTAATTGGGCAGCGGTCGAACCGGACGCAATCATGTAATAATCAGTAACCGGTGATGTATTACGAACATCAAAGACTGTGATATTGGCCGCCTTTTTTGACAGCAAAGCTTCTTTCGCACAACGCATTAACTCTAGTGATTCCATCATTCCTACTCATCTCCTGTATAGGGAATGCTCGGTAATATACATATCTACGGCAGGAGACACAAGATAACGAATAGACATTCCCTCAGCCACCCGGTACCGGATATCCGTTGAAGAGATATCTATCAGGTGCCCACCCCTTACATCCGCCAGCAACCTTTCTGGCCAAGGCGCGGGAAGTTTCAAATCCGACTTTGCCAATGCGGCGAGATCAATGCCAGGACGGGCGATCGTCACAATCCGGCAAAGTTTTAGCAAAAGTTCAATATCCTTCCAAAGATGCAGTTCCATAAGGGAATCAGCCCCTATTATGAAGCATAATTCCATATCGGGATGATGCTCCGCCAATATCCGCATGGAATCAATGGTATAGGATGTCCCGCCCCGCTGAATCTCCATGTCAGACACTTCAAACTGCAAATCCCCTTCAATCGCCGCTTCCAACATGGCAAGACGATGGTGTGCCACAGGTAGTTCATATGAAGATTTATGGGGAGGTTGAGCACAAGGGACAAACATCACTTTCGTAAGCTCAAACCGCTCAATGGCATCCTGAGCCATAATTAAATGCCCCAAATGCACAGGATTAAAGGTTCCTCCCAGAACCCCAAGTCTTGGACGCTGTAAAAGGGTATCCACGGGTGATCGCGCTTAGGCCTTCAATCGGCTTACAGCCTGCTTCACAGCAGCAATATGCGCGGGAGTGGTCCCGCAACAGCCGCCAATAATGGCAGCACCAGCCGCAACCAATTCAGCAACACGTCCAGCCATGTCGGCCGGTGATTCCGGAAACACATCAATTCCGTTCACATTCTTCGGCAACCCTGCATTTGCCTGAACCATAATGGGGGTTGCTGGAGCCGCCAGCTTAAGCTCCTTAACAATATCAATCATACGCTCCATCCCATTACCACAATTGGTACCAATAATGTGGGCCCCGGCCGCAACCGTCGCACGTGCGGCCTCGGAGGGAGAAACACCCATCATCGTCCGATAGGTTCCTTGATGGGTTCGCTCATAGGTAAGCGTGCATATCACCTCACAGCCGGTATTCTCTCTTGCCGCCCTGATAGCTGCAACCGACTCATCCAAGGCACTCATAGTCTCGATGCAAATTGCATCAGCGCCACCGGCTTCAAGCGCCATAACCTGCTCTTTAAAAAAAGTATAGAAATCGTCTTCAGTCACATCCCCCATAGCCGTCATCATACCGGTAGGCCCAACCGAGGCGATAACCCATTTATCAGATCCGGCGGCCTCTCGCGAAATCGATGCCGCCGCCTTATTCAGTTCCCGAGTACGGTCTGCCAGACCGAAATGCTCCAGCTTACACCGGGTTCCACCAAAGCTATCCGTTTCAATCATGTCCGAACCGGCCGCAATGTAGCCTTTGGCAATATCCATCACAGCGTCACGGTGCGTAACACACCACAATTCAGGACACTCACCTGGCTGCATCCCTTTTTTCTGAAGAAACGTCCCCCATGCCCCATCAGACACCAAAACTCGCCCGGCCTTGATCGCAGCAGTAATTTTTTGTTTTGCCATGGTTCGTCCTGATCCTTTCGGTGTTACAGCGAGGCAGCTTTAAGCGCCTGATCCAAATCGGCCACAATGTCATCAATGTGCTCGATCCCGACAGAAAGCCGAACAAGTTCAGGAGCAATGCCGCATTCTATCTGCTGAGTTTCGGTAAGCTGGGAATGAGTCGTGCTGGCTGGGTGAATGGCTAAACTCTTGGCATCTCCGACATTGGCCAACAAAGAGAACAATTTCAGGCTGTCGATAAACTTTCCGCCGGCTTTTGCGCCACCTTTAATACCGAAAACCACCATACCGCCAAATCCATTCTGCAGCATTTTTTTGGCTACCAGATATGAAGGATCGCCCTCCAACCCGGGATATCTCACCCACGAAACGGCAGGATGCTTCTGGAGATATTTGGCCGCAGCCATGGCATTCTGGCTATGCCGCTCCATCCTTAACGGAAGGGTCTCAAGTCCCTGTAAAAACAACCAGGCATTATCCGGAGCAATACAGGCACCCAGATTACGCAACGGCACCAGCCGCATCCTGAGGATGAACGCCAAAGGCTCCAACGGCCCGAGATCATAAGCAAACCGAAGATTGTGATAACTCGCTTCCGGCTGAGTAAATGACGGAAATTTATCACTCTTCCAGTTAAACTTTCCAGAATCCACCACGATACCACCAATTCCGGTCCCATGGCCCCCGATCCACTTGGTCAACGAATGCACAACAATATCAGCCCCCTGCTGAAGAGGACGCTGGTGAAAAGGGGTGCTGAAAGTACTATCCACCACTAACGGTAATCCGTTTTCATGCGCAATCTTGGCGACAGCAGAAATATCCACCACATCAAGACCGGGATTTCCGATGGTCTCAACATAAACCAACTTGGTTTTCGGGGTAATCGCCTTGGCGAAATTCGCGGGATTGCGCGAATCAACAAAGGCACACTTAATGCCGAAATGCGGCAGGATATCGTTGAACTGCGTGTAGGTTCCCCCGTACAGATTCTGTGCAGAAACAAACTCATCACCCGCCTGGCAGATGTTGATGATCGCATAGAAGATTGCGCTTGTGCCTGATGCAACCGCTAAAGCGGCCACCCCGCCCTCCAGAGCGGCAACCCGCTTCTCAAGCACATCCTGAGTCGGATTCATCAATCGAGTATAAATATTACCCAATTCTTTCAGGCCGAAAAGATTAGCCGCATGTTCCGCATTTTTGAACACATATGAACTGGTCCGGTAAACGGGTACCGCTCGTGACAACGTAGAGGAATCCGGTTCCTGTCCAGCATGCAAAGCTAAGGTCTCAATCTTATTACTGATCACACTCATCTTGAATTTCCCTTCTGTAAAATCAATGCAAGAAAACAGGTGCCACCTGACGCGCTACAGCCTCCGCCAGCTTTTCCTCAGCATCAGCGGGATCATCAGCCAATACAGCAAAATCAGCCAGTATGACCGTAATTTCAGGAGTCACTTCCGCCACTCCGCCATCCACCACGATCAGCTTGGTTTCATTTGCCAAGCTCACTTTAACAATCCCCGTTCCTACCGCCGCCACCATTTGGGCATGACGCGCCAAAACACCGAAATAACCCTCTGGCTCAGGACAGACAAGACTATCGGCCAAGCCGTTGTAGAAAATTTTATCGGGTGTAGAAATCAGGACTTTGAACGTCACGCCTTGCCTCCCGCGAGTTTTTTAGCTTTCACAAGCACATCCTCAATTCTTCCGACCATGTAGAAGGCCTGCTCAGGAACCTTATCATGCTTACCATCCAGAATTTCCTTGAAAGACCTGACGGTATCGGCAATCTGCACATAGGCACCCGCCATGCCGGTGAATTGTTCGGCGACAAAGAAGGGCTGTGAAAGAAATTTCTGAACTTTACGGGCACGCTCAACCGTAAGCCGATCTTCTTCAGAAAGCTCATCCATACCCAGAATCGCAATGATGTCCTGCAATTCCTTATAGCGCTGAAGAATCTCCTGCACCCCACGTGCAACCTGATAATGTTCTTCCCCGACAATTTCCGGTGAAAGAACTGAGGAGGAGGACGCCAGGGGATCCACAGCCGGATAAATGCCAAGCTCGGAGATCGCGCGGGACAGTTCCGTCGTGGCATCCAAATGCGCAAAGGTCGTCGCCGGGGCGGGATCGGTATAGTCGTCAGCGGGAACATAAACCGCCTGAATGGAGGTAATGGAGCCATTCTTGGTCGAGGTGATACGCTCCTGCAATTCACCCATATCAGTACCCAAAGTCGGCTGGTAGCCTACTGCCGAAGGAATACGTCCTAACAAGGCCGAAACCTCAGATCCGGCCTGGGTGAAACGAAAAATATTATCGATAAACAGCAATACATCCTGCCGCAACTCATCACGGAAATATTCAGCCACAGTCAACGCGGACAGGGCGACTCGAGCGCGAGCACCTGGCGGCTCATTCATCTGCCCGAACACCATGGATGTTTTCTTAATCACTCCAGATTCGCGCATTTCCCGGTAAAGCTGAGTTCCCTCACGTGTGCGCTCACCAACCCCGGCAAACACAGAATAACCACCATGCTCCGTGGCGATATTACGAATCAATTCCTGAATCAGCACGGTCTTTCCGACACCGGCCCCGCCAAACAACCCAATCTTGCCACCTTTTTTGTATGGGGCAAGAAGATCAATCACCTTGATCCCGGTAACCAGAATGCTGTCCTTGGTATCCTGATCCTGGAAAAGAGGAGCGGCACGGTGAATCGGCATGCGAACCTCACAGGGAATCGGTCCCGCCGCATCAATGGGATCCCCCAACAAATTCATGACTCGGCCCAACGTCCCCGGTCCGACAGGAACCGTGATTCGCTCTCCGGTATTTTTAACTTCGGCGCCACGCACCAACCCATCCGTTGCATCCATGGCAATGGCACGAACCAGATTGTTGCCAAGATGCTGTGATACCTCAAGCGTCAGATTCCATTCCTGATCATCGATATAAGGATTGGTAACCTTCAGCGCTGTCAAAATAAAAGGCAGCTGGTTCTCCGGAAATTCAACATCGACCACCGGGCCAAGCACCTGAGCCACTTTACCGTTCACCACCGTTTTTTCCATGCTCATAAATCCCTCTTTATTTCAGCGCCTCAGCGCCCGCCACAATCTCTGTTAATTCCGTTGTAATCGCTGCCTGACGTGCCCGATTCCGCTGCAGCGTAATCTGGCGGATCAAGTTATCAGCATTCGAGCTCGCCTGTTCCATCGCCTTCATGCGGGCGCTATGCTCCCCCACCGAACTGCTGAGCATCGCAATATAGACGCTCAAGCTGATCACACGAGGAAGCAGGGCCTTCAGCACCTCTTCGGAACTTGGCTCCAGCATCCAGCCTCCGGATTTGACATCCCCGACACCCTGCGTTAACGCCGCCGCATCCATAGGCATGATTTTTTCCACAACCGGCTGTGTTGACATGGCGCCCTGAAGGGAATTGTAGGCCAGATATACCTCATCCACACGGCCCCGCACAAAAGCCGCCTGAAGTTCGCGCGCAATACGATGGGCATGCGTAAAGTCCGGCTTCACCATCACGTCTTCATAGTACCGCTCAACTGCGACATGGTTTTTCATGGAAGCATAGCCGCGACGACCACAAAAACTAATCAATACCGACCGTCCCTTTTCCTCCTGCTGCCTCATCCAGGGATTGATCATCTTGACCAGATTGTTGTTGAACCCACCGCACAACCCCCGGTCTGATGTAATCAGCAATACCAGAATTTTTTTTACAGATTTGCGAGAAATAACCAGCGGATGCTCACCGGCCACCACAGAAGGCCCCATCCGCCCCAAAATTCCAAACATCCGGCTTGAAATCAGGCTGACACGCTTCTCGGCATCCTGTGCCCGCCGGAGCTTGTTTACCGAGACCAGCTTCATGGTCTTGGTCATTTTCCGGGTACTTCGGAGACGGGTCAACTTGACATTAAATTCTTTAAGCGTCGGCATGCGATAACGTCCCCGATCAAGCCGTCTTCACAGACAAACGTTTCAGTACAGCATCCAAGG
This sequence comes from bacterium, assembly GCA_037143175.1. NCBI lineage: Bacteria > bacterium. The sequence continues at coordinate 205,901 of JBAWZF010000001.1, read as the reverse complement.
CCGCCTTAACCTCGGTCGTCATCGCTTTGGCCTGCGCAAACAAAGTCAAATATTCACAGGGACCGCGATCCAGAGCCTCATACAATTCATCCTCAAACGTTCTGATTTTAGTCACCGGGATGGAATCCAAGTACCCTTGAGTGCCGGCATAGATGACCGCCACCTGCTTGGCCACGGGAATCGTCGCGTGAACGTTTTGCTTCATAAGTTCCATGAGCCGTCGACCACGATCAAGCTGCTTGCGCGTTGCCGGATCCAAGTCCGAGGCGAATTGCGAAAAGCCTGCCAGTTCACGGTACTGCGCCAACTCCAAACGCAGGGAACCCGCGGTCTGCTTCATGGCCTTCAACTGGGCGTCACCACCCACACGCGAAACTGAAATTCCGGGATTGATCGCGGGCCGCTGCCCGGCATTAAACGCATCCGTCTCAAGGAAAATCTGCCCATCTGTAATCGAAATGACATTCGTCGGGATATAGGCCGAAACGTCGCTCGCCTGGGTTTCCACGATCGGCAACGCCGTCAGGCTTCCGCCCCCCTTCTCAGGGCTCAACTTGGCAGCGCGCTCCAGCAACCGGCTGTGTAGATAGAAAATATCCCCGGGAAACGCCTCACGGCCCGGTGGTCGACGCAACAGCAGGGACAACTGGCGATAGGCCTGTGCCTGCTTGGTCAAGTCATCAAAAATAATCAGTGCATGCCGGCCACTGTCCCGGAAATACTCAGCCATGGCGCAACCGGTATAACCCGCGAGATACTGCATGGGGGCAGGATCGGAAGCCGTTGCGGCGATGACCGTCGTATATTCCATCGCGCCGTATTTTTTCAGCTTCTCACACACCTGCACCACGGTTGAGCGCTTCTGCCCGATGGCGACATAGAAACACATCACGTTCTCGCCGCGCTGGTTGATGATCGTATCGATGGCAAGCGAGGTCTTCCCTGTTTTACGATCACCAATGATCAACTCACGCTGTCCCCGCCCGATGGGGGTCAAGGCATCAATCACTTTGATTCCGGTCTGAAGCGGCTCACGCACGTCAGCACGATCAATAATGCCCGGGGCCTTAATCTCGATTTTCCGCATCTCAGTACTCTTGATGGCGGGCCCGCCATCAATGGGACGTCCTAATGCGTCCACGACGCGTCCGGCAACCGCCTCCCCTACAGGCACTGAAGCAATTTTACCCGTACGACGAACGGTATCCCCTTCTTTGATTTCACGATCCTCACCAAAAATGGCTACCCCGACGTTATCCTCTTCGAGATTGAGAACCAGACCTGTCAGCCCCTCGCGGAACTCGATCAACTCCCCAGCCATCACACCGGTCAAGCCATCGACATGGGCGATCCCATCACCCACGCTTAACACGGTTCCAGTTTCGGATACGTCTATTTTCTGATCAAACTCCGAGATTTGTTTTCTCAGAATAGACGCAATTTCTTCAGGTCTTAAATCAACAGCCATACGCCCACCTTGCCGTTATCCGGCCATCATCGTTTGCCTGATCATACGCAATTGCGCCGCCAAGCTGAAATCATACACCGTATCACCCACCTGCAATCGGCATCCGCCCAGCAGCTCGGGGTTCTCTTCCGTCTCCAAAATCAACTGTTTTCTAATGCGGCTTCCCGCCTGCAATGCAATAGCCCTGACATCATCGGAGGATAACGCGAATGCCGAAGTTAAACGCCCTCTCAAAATTCCCTGGCACCGCTCTTCCTGATCCTTGAAATCAGCACAAATCTCACCCAAAAGACCCAGACGCCGCTTGGACTCCAGGAAACGGATAAAACGCCAGACAAGCGGGTGGACCCGGGCCGCAAAGAGAGCCTCCAGGGTTTGCATCCGCCGCGCTGAAGCGTACCGATAGTTCCCGATAAAACCGCGAAGATCACCAGAGCCGGCTAAATCCGATTGGATCTTGACGAGATCGGCCCCAACAGCCTCAAGCGCCGCATCTCCTGTTGCGAGATCGTGCAACGCCTGCGCATATCGGTGCGCCGCTCTGGAACGCAGCTTCATAGGTGCTGAATTCCCTTGGTCATATCGTGTGCCAATGTCCGATTCCGCTCGGTATCCATATTCGTCGCGAGAATTTTACCCGCCAGTGAAATGGCAAGTTCGGTTGTTTCCCGCCGCAGGACAATGCGCGCCTGCTCGGTGGCCGCCGCAATATCACGCCCCGCCTCTTCAACAAGCGCTTTCGTCTTCTGCTCCGCCTGATCCAGAACGATTCGGGCCGACTCCTGAGCCGCCACGCGCGCCTCTGCGACCAACCGCTGGGACTCCCGCTCGGCGGCCTGGATCATTTCGCGATTCTTCGCCACGGTCTCTTCCGCCCCAAGGCGCGCAGCCTCGGCTTGCGCCAGCGCATCGCGGATGGATTTCTCCCGCATATCCAGCACTTTTAGAATCGGCTTCCAGGCAACCTTATAGAGCACCACCGTCAACAAAGCGAAGGTGATCCACGTCAGTACCATCATGGACCCCGACACGTCCATGACGTTCGGGGAGGCTCCATGGCTATCAGCTGCCGGTGTTTCCGTCACAGCCTGAGTTTGAACGGCGTCTTCCATGCCGGTTTACTTTCCAAGCAAACAGATAACGGCACAAAACAAAGCCGTACCTTCAACCAAAGCCGCAACGATCAACATCGTCACTTGAATTTTGGCCGTCATTTCCGGCTGCCGTGCAATGGCACCGACCGCTGCGGCTCCCACCAACCCGATTCCCAGACCTGCACCAATGGCAACCAACCCCGCACCAATTCCTGCTACTGACCCAGTTAACATACCGTTTTCCTTTCTAAAAACTCAGTCCACATAAACCCAACAAACCACGTCACCTCTTCCCGCCCCATGTCATTAATGAGCCGGATGATACCGTTCCCCTATAAAAATCGCGGAAAGTAATGTAAAAATATATGCCTGCAAAAAAGACACAAACACTTCAAGAAGATAAATTCCCAAAGCCCCCAGCAACGCCGGCGCGGCATAGGCGCCAAACATCACAATCATTCCCAGCAGGGAATAAATGACCAAATGCCCGGCCAACATGTTGGCAAACAAACGAATGGCCAATGCCATGGCGCGAATAAACATACTCACAAATTCGATTGGTACAATCATAATCAGCATTGGACCGGGAATTCCGGGTGGAACAAAGCCCTTACAAAAAGCGACAAATCCGTTCCGGTAAATGGCCCCAAAAATCATGAAACCCAGCGTGACCAGGGCCAACGCAGCGGTGACCCCGAGGTTCGACGTGGCCGTATACAAACAAGGGACCAGACCCACCAGATTCATGATCAATATGAAAAAGAAAAGCGAACAGAACATCGGGGTCATTTTCTGGCCATCTTTTTCGCCCAAAAACGGAATAACCATTTCATCACGGATATACTTGGCGAAAAACTCAACCGCATTCAGCAAACCGGTTGGCACCGCCTGCTTTCTGCGACCCAGAAGCCCCAACACCACGATCAGCAGCAACGCCACGGAAACCATCATGACGGAATGTACCGTAAGTCCAGCAGGAAGGGTCGTATGCAGGTGGGGCAACCAGGCCCAAGTGGAGGAGTTCATGACATGATGCATCATGTAGGCTTGGACCGCCTCACTTTTCGCCTGCACCAAATTCACCGCATCAATTGTATTAGTTTGCATCACGTCCACACTCTAACTTTTCTGCCACCTTTGTCTGAGATTTAAACAGTTGCATCACTTCAACCGGCATCATCACAAAAAAAGCAGAAAGACCTGAAATCAAAAAACTTCCGCGCTCACCTGGGAAAAAGACGGTCATGTAAGCAAAGATCACGATCAGGGTCAACATTCTGATTGCATTGGCAATCACACCCCACCCCATAAAGGCTGCCCGCGAAACCCCGACCGACTGGTCACGAATCACGCGAGCCGCCATGCTGTTAAGTGCCACGAGGCTCCATCCGCCACAGGCCGCCCACCAGCAAGGAGTAAGCACGATAACCCCCACCAAACTAAAAGCAACAAAACCAGAGAGAAGCATCCCCGCCATCCAGTGGTGCGAGTTCACGCCTGACTTCATGGCCTGCAACTTCACGAAAAATCACCTTCCCCAGGATCTTTGGATCTAGGCGTTGTCGCCTTGCGGGCCTGTTCATTCAGCATCCGGATCACAATCCAAACCTCGTAAGCCCCATAGGCCAATCCCAGCAAAATCCCACCCACGGTAAAAAGAATGGCCCCTTCGCCTCGTTGCTGATCAATGTAATAGCCAAGAAAAGAAAAAACCGCCATCCCGACTGCAAAATTCATTCCCAGCATCAAGGCCCGGCCTAACTCATTGCGCTCTCCTGGCCCGGTAAAAACTTTTCGCATCATGGTAACCCCTCTTTCTCACTCGATTGAAAAGAAGCCTACATAATATTCTTGGGATTGTACCGCACAATGATATTTGGTTACATAAGCCCTTACACAACTAAGCCGCTTTCTTAAATGAGACAATTTATCGTATGAATATCCTTTTTCTGGCCCCCCACCCTTTCTACCAAGAGCGCGGCACCCCCATTGCCGTCAACTTGCTGCTTCAGGCCCTTTCCAATCAGGGCCACAAGGTTGACGTCCTGACCTATCACGAAGGGTCGGATGTAACCTATCACGGCGTAACCCTTCATCGAATCCGCCGCCCCATCTTTGCAAAAAATGTTCCGCCCGGACCCTCACTGAAGAAGATTTTGTGCGACCTGGTAATGCTCCCGACAGCCCTTAAAATGGCAAAGAACACTCGCTATGATCTTGTCCACGCCGTGGAGGAATCCGTCTACATGGCCATGCTCATTAAATGCCGTTATGGCATTCCGTACCTGTATGATATGGATTCTTCTCTTGCCCGACAAATTGCCGAAAAGTTCAGCTTTTTGAAATTTCTGCTACCCATGATGGCCAAAACTGAAGGGGCCGCCATCAAAGGGGCTCTCGGGGTCGTGCCCGTCTGCGATGCTCTTGCAGATATAGCCCGTGCCGACGGGGGACGTAAAATTTTTCTTCTGCGAGACATCTCGCTATTGCAACCTGCCTCCGCCGAAGACCGCGAAGTCGTTCGGAAATTGATTCCAGAGCATAACCGCCCTCGCCTCATGTATCTGGGCAACCTTGAGACCTACCAGGGAGCCGATCTAATGTTGGAAAGCTTCGCCCGCTTCATCAAAAACGGTGGGACTGCCGACCTCATCATCGCAGGGGGTAAAGAAGCCGACATCACACGATTTCAGGAAAAGGCCATCGTATTGGGAATTAACACCCAAACGCAATTCCTTGGCCACCAGCCTGTCAGCCGGATGGCCGCTCTTTTCGAAGCGTCGGATATCCTGGTATCGCCACGTATCAAGGGCAACAACACCCCGATGAAGATTTACTCCTATCTTGCCTCCGGGAAAGCCATCCTCGCCACCAACCTGCCAACCCACACCCAAGTGCTCACGCCGGAAGTGGCCATCCTCACCCCTGCCACGGTCGAAGCCTTTGCCGAAGGTATGGCGAAACTAGTAAACGACAAACCCCTGCGCGAACAGATCGGCTCGACGGCCAGTACCCTCGCACAGCAATCCTATTCACAGGAATCCTTCCTCAAGACGGCACAAGAATTGTATACTTGGGTCAAAACCGAAATTTCCAGCCATGAAGAGATCTAATAGCCGTTACCGTCCTTCACCCCAGCCCTACGTTACCCGCGCCCAAATGAGGATGAGCACGGCTCTGATCCGTTTGAACACAAGCTCGATCCGGAACAAAGCGCTCAAGGACTATCAAAAGGCCGAACGGGAACTCGAGCGGCATAAAAACCAGTTGAAACGTTACCACGAGGAGGACATCCCTGGCTTCCGCTCCTGGATCCACAAAAACTTTGGCCACTTGCTCACCCGACAACGTGAGTTGGCGCAGGCGCTTGACGAGAACAGAAATACTGTTTTTGAAATTCAAGCTCTCGCCTCGCGCTACCATCTCTCCGAAGCAGCCGCCTATAAAAAACTTCTCTGGCGCCGGGCTCATCCCGCAGAGGCTGAGGAAGAAGACCGCCAATGGGAAGAAGCGATGGAGCGCAAAAGGAAGAAAAGCAAAGATCCCTCACTTGATGATTTCTTTGGGGATGAAGATGATGACGGCTTTACTGATTTTGAAAGTGAGTTAGCCGACATGCCGGATGACGCCAAGGCTGGCTTTACCGATTTTTTTGAAGAAATGACGGGCATCCGGCTGCCCTATCGCTCCCCTGAAACCTCAAGTGCGGAAGGCAAAACCGCCAAGGAGTTGTATCGCACCATTGTCCGGCGCCTCCATCCGGATCACCACGGCCAGATGTCGGAAGCTCGGAAGGTCCTCTGGCATGAGGCACAGGCCGCCTATCGCCAAAAGGATACCAATGCCCTCTATAACATCCTGGCACGCTGTGATGGTGGCGAATCAGGCTTAGGTGCACAGAGTGCGGTCAGCCTGATCCAAAACCTGACGCGTCAACTGAAGCAATCCCTGCGCACAACCAAACAAGAGATCAAGCAGGTCAAGCGTGACCCGGCCTGGGATTTCCATACCCGCGCCCAGGACCCCAAGTTTGGCCAAAAAATCCGGCACGAACTTGAAGATGAAATCACAAACGGGGAATGGAATTTAAAATCGGTTGAAAACCTGTTGAAACAACTTGAACGTGAAGCCAACCGCCCTCCCCCGCGTCATGGCCGCCCGAGACGATACGCACGGGATCCATTCGATATCTTTTAGTAACTGCTCAGGTATCCAGAAGGCAGGACTTGACCCTCAAGGTGGCGTTCGACGTCCTCGGCGAACGCATTCGCCATTTAAGGGCACCTGATACGCAATTTGTGCCACTTTCTGGTCTTCCGCTGTTTTGAACCCAGGCGGTTCACTGGCCTTTGGCATCACCGTGCTGGTAGTCGTCTGAACAGGCTCCAGCCCCAGTTTGTTGGCCAATTTAGACTGCGAATAAACCGTCACGGTTTTCTCGCCCAACTGTTCCGGCTCCGGGATCACCTGCTGCATACGGATTTGCGAATCCGGTTTCTTGGCCTCATCCACAATCTCCTGGAACTTATCGTGCGCAATGATATTCAGGCGATCCACTGTGTTGACCCCGGTACGCCGACCGTAGGGCAGCCGAAGCCCACGCCCAGAGGATTTGACTTTACCACCGGCTAAATTGTGGTGGGCGGCTTGTAGACCGGGATTATGATGGCTGGAGGGGGAAGAGGTTTAAGAACAGGCGGCACTGGCTTAGCCGGTTCTATGGCTGGACGGGGAGATGGTGTTGCCTGGGTGGCGGGAGGCGGAATCGTACGGCTTTTCACTCGGGACTCCATGGACTCCTTCACCTCCACTCCCAGCGCCTTCAAAATCGTCTCACCGGCCCCCTGCCCCATGGCAATTATCGGACATATGTTATCCCAACAATTCCCGACGGAGGGTTCGGGCGCGTTCCAGAAAGGACTTAACTTCGCAGTAGTCTTGCTTATCGATGGCAGAGATCAACTGGCCAAGTTGATCTTGATAGGCATGTAATTCGGTGAGAATAGCCGTCCGGTTGGTTTTCACGATGTCGTGCCACATTTCCGGGGATCCCGCCGCGACGCGAGTGGTGGACTGAAAACCCGGGCCGCAAAATTTCGAGAGGTCAACTGGGTGATTACGACCGGCAGTCGCCACCAGCAAGGCGGCAATGAGATGCGGCAAATGACTGCTTCGCGCAACCAGTTCATCATGTGCATCGGGTGCCAGACGCACGACCTTGGACCCCACTCCCTGCCAGAGCGCCTCAATGATACCAACGGCAGATTCCGGCGTTCCCGCTTCCGGCGTAAGGGCTGTCACGGCACTTTCATAGAGTTCGGCATTCGCTACTTCCAAACCAGTTTTCTCAGAGCCCGCCATGGGGTGACTTCCTACAAAAACCAGGTTCGTGCCTTTGAAAAGACGAGGCATCTCTCGCGCAAGATCCGATTTTGTACTCCCCACGTCGGTTACCACACAACCGGGCTCAAACGCCGCTAGACAGGTTTTGGAAAGTTCAGGAATGCTGCACACCGGCGTGCAGAATACCACCACATCAGCCCCGCGTATTGCCGCCTGGGGAGTTTCAAAAACCTCATCTGCAGCACCCATGAACAACGCCCGTCGGCGGGTCTCCTCGCGCCGGGCCGATGCGCTGACTGTTGCCAGTCCCCTACGCTTCAAGGCCAGCCCTAACGAGCCCCCCATCAAACCCAGTCCAATTATGGCTACTTTTTTCATATCCAACAACACCCTCACCCCAGCCCGCTCCCCTGAAGGGAGCGGGAGTGTCATGCTTCCTTGAGGACTTTCTTAAGCACAGAAATGCACCGCTTGTTTTCGGCACGGGTTCCAATGGTAATCCGGATATACTCGGGAAGCCCATAGGGATCCATGGGGCGCACAATCACGCCCGCCCGTTGCATGGCATCAAAGATCTTTCGGCCGGGACCAACCTTGACCATAATGAAATTGGCGAAGGTGGGCACATATTCAAGCTTCATTTTGCTGAACATCGCCTGTAAATAGGTAACCCCTTCCTGTGTCATCGCCCGGGTCCGTTCTACAAACTCATCGTCGTCCAGGGCCGCAATGGCCGCCACCTGGGCCATGGCCGTGGTATTGAAGGGTTGGCGCACACGCTGCAGGAGCTTGATGCAATCCTCCGATGCCACCCCATAGCCAATACGTAAGCCCGCCAGCCCATAGGTCTTCGAGAATGTTCGGAGCACAATCACTTTGCGTCCGGCCCGAACGTATTTAATACAATCAGGCTGGAGCGCCGGGGGCAGCAATTCGATATACGCTTCATCAAACGCCACCAGCACATGATCAGGAACACGCTCCATAAAACGGTCCAGAGCAGCCTGATCCACCATTGTGCCCGTCGGGTTGTTGGGATTAGACACAAAAACCACCCGCGTATCCGGTGTAATCGCGGCCAGCATGGCATCCAGATCGTGGGTAAAATTCTGCATGGGCACCTTGATGGTGCGGGCCCGGAACATATCGGCCACCAGTTTGTAGACCACAAACGCGCGATCGGCCATTACAATGGACGTTGAGGAATCCAAAAACACATGCCCGAGGAATTCGATCAGTTCGTTACTGCCGGAGCCGGTAATGATCTGGTCGGGGGACACATTTAGTTTTTTCCCCAGTGCCTGCCGAAGATAGAAGGCACCGCCATCAGGATAGAGATGCATTTGACGCGCGGCTTTTTTCATAGCCGCCACGGCTTTGGGCGACGGCCCCAAAGCATTTTCATTCGAGGCCAGTTTGATGATTTCGCTGGCATCCTGAAATCCCATTTCACGAGCCACTTCCTCGATAGGTCGGCCCGGCTCATACATCCCAAGCCCCGCCACCCAGGGTCTCGCCAATTCATTAATCGTCATGACAAACTCCCTTCTTCACTACAACTATTACGCCTTGGGATAGGATCCCAGCACCGTCAATAAGGCGCAATGTTTCGCCAGATCCTGCATTCCCTTTTTCACCTGCTTATCCTCAGCGTGGCCTTCAATATCCACGAAAAAGAAATATTCCCAGCGTTTGCTGCGGCTCGGGCGCGACTCGATCTTGGTCAGATTCAGCCCAAACTTTTTAAAGGATTCCAGCGCCCCATAAAGAGCTCCCGCTTTGTGTTGAACGGCAAATAACAAGGAGGTCTTATCATCGCCTGTCGGTTGATTCTGACTGTGACCAATGACCAGGAAACGGGTCGTATTACCGCTCATATCCTGAACATCGGATTCGAGAATATTAAGCCCGTAGATTTCCGCAGCCAGCGAACTGGCCAAAGCCCCGGCCCCATCCTCCTTGGCAGCGAGTTCAGCCCCACGTGCAGTACTCGCTACAGGGATCAGGTCCACTCCCGCCATTTCGCGTTGCAACCATTGCCTGCATTGCCCCAAAACCTGAGGATGGCTGTACAATTTCTTGATGCTCTCCCGCGGCACTTTGGACAATAGATTCTGCGTGACAGGCAGATACAATTCCGCACAGATTCTGAGCGATGTTTCCGTCATCCGATCAAGCGTATAAGTCACAGCCCCTTCGGTGGAGTTCTCGACAGGCACCACCCCATAGTCGGCCATTTGTTTTTCGACTGCATCGAATACATCACTAATCGTCTCGCAGGATAAATAATCAACGCTACCCCCGAATCGGCTACGGGCAGCCTGGTGCGAGAAAGTGGAAGGCGGCCCCATATAGGCAACCTTGAGATTCTTCTCAAGCGCAAGGGCGGCAGACATGATTTCCCGATAAATGGCTCGAACCGACTTATCGCCAAGCGGGCCGCGACTTAGTTTTGAAACGCGCGCCAAAACTTGCTTTTCTCGGGCAGGCACATAAATGCTCTTACCGTCTTTCTTTTTGAGCTTACCAATCTCCAGCGCATACCGAGTCCGCTCATTCAGGAGCTTGACAAGCTTCGCGTCAACATTGTCGATTTTTTTTCGAACTGTTTCCAGGCTCATCATTTCTCCTCTTCTTCATCTTCTTCGTTGTCGTCCTCTTCGTCGTCGTCTTCGCTTTCCTCCTCGTCTTCGTCTTCTTCGTCATCCTCATCTTCTTCGTCGTCGTCATTGTCATCCGTCGGATCGGACGAATCCGTCGGATCGATCGCCTTGACATCTGCTGTGCCCTCTTCACCAGGGACCTCAACGGCGGGTGCGACCGTGGCGGCCGCATCCTTGGTGCTCTCGTCCTGCTTTTGGCGGATCGCATCCATCCGGCTCAATTCAGCAATGCCGGGAAGGTCTTTAACTTCCTTGAGCCCAAAATGCTCAAGGAATAGTGCCGTGGTACCGTAAAGCATAGGACGCCCTGGCAACTCACTACGCCCCACAATCTTGATCAACTGCATTTCCATGAGCATCCGGATCACATGGTCTACGGCAACCCCACGAACCGCTTCCAACTCGGCGCGGGAAATTGGCTGTCGATAAGCAATAATGGCAAGCGTTTCCAAAGCCGGGCGGGACAGCCGTGTGGGTTTTCCGACATTCAACATATGCCGAACCCATGGCCCGCCCGTGGGATCACTCTGGAAACGAAACCCATCGGCATTCTCGACCAAATGGACGCCTGTTTTGTTGGTGTCACACTCTGTCTGAAGTTGCCGCAGGCAAGCCTTCAGTTCCGCCTCTTTGACAGAACTGTAGACCCCCGCTTCTTCACGGTTGATTTCTGCCGTTTCCTGCAACAATTTTCGGATTGCCCCGACAGTCATGGGCTGACGTGCCGCAAAAATGATTGCTCCGAGGACTTGTTTTAATTCCACCTGTATTGCCTCCATACCTATATCCCCTTAAACTTCCACTTTCGTCACAATCACGATCTCGCCAAAATCACCATCTTGCTGCGCCATCAACTGACGCAAGCGAATCAATTCAAGAACGGCCAGAAATGTACAAACAATCTCATTCCGGCTGGCTGCTTTCTCAAACAGAGTCGAAAAACTGACCTTCCCTTTGGCTTTGAGAGTTCCTAAAACAAATTCTATCTTATCTGTAACCGTAAAACGCTCGTCATGGATTTCGCCGAACTCTTCAACTTTGACCTTCTTGAGCGCGTCATTAAAGGCTGTGATCAGATCAAATAAACTGACATCCCCCAGTCCGATACCCGGTCCCTCTTCAACCCCGGCCGCAGCGTCACTACCCAAAGCAAACACATTTTCCTGCAAATATTCGCGATGCTGGAGGTGGGCGGCCGCTTCCTTGAACTTTTTATATTCCACCAGCTGCTTAACGAGTTCCCACCGGGGATCCTCCTCTTCCTCCTCCATGTCCGGGCGCACATCGACCGGAAGCAACATCCGGCTCTTGATCATCATCAATGTCGCTGCCATGACGATAAATTCGCCGGCAATATTGAGATCCAACAGCTTCATGAGCGAGAGATACTCCATGTACTGCTTGGTCACCCGTTCAATGGGAATATTGTAGATATCTACTTCATCCTTCTTGATCAAATATAAAAGAAGGTCAAGAGGCCCCTCGAACACTTCGAGTGATACCTTATAATCATCCTGCACGACAATTTGCGTCATATAAATCCTTCGAGTTCACGTAGATCCAATACCCACCCGACTCGTATTCTCTACCACTATTCCTATTCCAAACCAACTGCCCGGCGAGCGGCAGACAATGTCTTGCGGGCTTCAATACGCGCCCGCTCCGCCCCCTCTTTCAACACAGCATCGACATAGGCAGGCTCTTTCTGAAGCTCTTCACGGCGTTTACGGAAGGGCTCAAAATAGGTCCATAACTTTTCAAAAAGCGCTTTTTTTGCAGTGCCATATCCAAACCCACCCACCCGGTAACGCGCCTCAAGCTCAGCCCGCTCAATGTCCGAGGCAAATAACTTGTACAAAGCAAAAACATTGCACGTCGCGGGATCCTTGGGCTGCTCCAACGGCGTGCTATCTGTCACGATGCGCATGACACGTGCCTTCGTGTCTTTTTCCGTCCCAAAGATCTCGATCGTATTGTTATACGACTTCGACATTTTCTGACCATCCACTCCGGGTACCACGGCCACATCGTCACGAATAACGGGTTCGGGAATGGTAAAAGTTTCACCGAACTGAAGGTTGAACTTCACGGCAATATCACGCGCCACTTCCACATGCTGTTTCTGATCACGCCCAACAGGAACCGTAGTGGCCTGCACTTCCAGAATATCTGCCGCCATCAACACCGGGTAGGAAAAGAGCGCATGCGACGCCGCTATCCCCTTGGCAATCTTATCCTTGTAAGAATGACACCGCTCCAACAGACCCATGGGGGTCACAATCGACAGAAGCCAGGACAACTCAACCACTTCCGACACATCACTTTGCCGAAAAAAAACCGTTCGACTGGTATCCAGGCCACAGGCTAGGAAATCAAGCGCCACATCACGCACATTCTGCCGCAACACCTGGGGATCGGCCACCGAGGTTAAAGCATGATAATCAGCAATGAACAAAAATGCCTCCCCTTGCTGTTGCAAAGCTAAGGCCGGTTTCATCATCCCGAAGTAATTACCAAGATGCAGCTTACCCGAAGGTTGAATTCCCGAAAGAATTCTCATTTTCTTCTTTGTTTCCATAGACAAAGGTTCCCTTTTATTCCTAAACCGGCAAACCATAGCGGATGCGCCCCTATTCTTAAAGAGTTTTTCGCAAGAATCGCTATTCAGTTCGATCCCGGATGTGTATAGAGTATGGCGGCTTCAAGAACAGAAGGAGACAAGGAAGGATTACACACATGACAACGACAATGGCCTGGGATTACTTGATTGTCACCGCTTCCAACGACGCGCAGGGCACAGCTTACGAGCAGCAGCTTGCACACCGCCAGCAACTGGGGCTATTGCCCCAATTCCGTAATTTCATGGTGGTGACCGATCTTGAAGGAAAACGAATTGGCAGTGGCGGCAGTACGGTTCTCTGTATCATGCGCGTTCTCGATCGTGAGATTGAAGGCCGACAGGGGCCCCTTACCGGCCCTGCCGATATCGAGCAAATCCTGCGCCGTCTGCGCATCATGATCATCCACGCCGGCGGGGATTCGCGCAGACTTCCCGCTTACGGGCCCTGCGGCAAAATCTTTATCCCGGTTCCCGGGAAACTCACGTCCCAACTCGCCCCCACCCTATTTGACCGACTTCTCCCGTCCTTTCTCGCACTCCCCGCACCTCAAGCGGATGCGGGGCAAATGCTCGTACTCTCGGGGGATGCCCTCCTGCTATTTAACCCCCGCTCAGTGCGAATGGATCTACCCGGAATTACTGCTCTCGCCTGCTATGATACCCCCGAACACTCCAGCAAACATGGAGTCTTTGTTCCGGACGGCATGAGCGTCAAAGCCTATCTTCAAAAACCCAGCCCCGAAACCCAACGGGCATTGGGCGCCATCAATGCATCCGGCCAAACGGCACTCGACGTGGGCATTATGAGTTTTGATGCCGCCGCCATACTCCTTCTTCTAAAAGCCTTCGACGTCACTCAAAGTTCCGACGGTAAATTTGATTGGGCTCCCGACAGCCGCCGGCGCATTCTGGCTCGAAGTCTGGATCTCTATCGAGAAATCTGCTGCGCGTTGGGCACAGAGGCTACCCGCGAACACTATGTCCGTAGCGCCCGGGACAGCGGCTCTACCTGGGACGATGATGCGTTAGCGCACATCTACGAGATTCTGCACTCCATGCCGTTCCACTTGCAGGTAGTCCCATCCTGCCAATTCATGCACTTCGGTACCACCAAACAACTCATTACCAGCGGACTCGAACTGCTTACACATGATCTAGGACAGGCTCCCGCCAGAACCACTCTGTCCTTAAACACAAAATTGACGGACCAGGCAGAAATTACGGGAACTAACTCCTGGGTGGAAGGCTGCACACTGACCGCCCCATTGAGGCTGACCGGCCAAAATGTCATCGTAGGGGCCGATATCACAACTCCGCTGTCCTTGCCAGAAAAGGTCTGTCTGGACATCGTGCCCGGTTATGACCGGCAGGGAACCAGCGTGCATTTCGTCCGGTGCTACGGCATCGCCGATACGTTCAAAGACAGCCTGGAAAAGGGAGGCACACTCTGCGGACTACCGTTACTCATCTGGCTTGAGGCAGCAGGACTCCCGCCTGAAGCCGTCTGGGCATCTGGAGTACCCCTAGCCTACCGCAGCCTCTGGGATGCCCGCGTTTTTCCTGCTGTCAAACGACATGCGGAATTCATGCAATGGTTATGGCTTTTCGATATCAAGCACGCCACCCCACAACAGAAGCTGGCTTATCAACAATCCGACCGCTACAGCGCGGCAGAAGTCGCCATAATGACCAATCAGGACGCCTTCTATGCGCGTCGAAAGCTCAACTTGGATGAACCAAATTAATGAGCATTTTAGAGGCGATGACAAGTAACAAAAAGGCAAATCCCCGCTTCAGCGTAGGAACGGGAAGCCGGTGTGCTAGCCTTGCCCCAAGGGGCGCCGTTAGCATGCTCACCACCGCAATCCCGGCAATCGCAGGAAGATAAATATAGCCGAGTGAGTATTTAGGTAAAAAGGCCTCACCTTTTACGAAAACAATACTTCCGAAACTCCCCGTCAAGGCAATGAACAGACCAATGGCAGAAGAGGTTCCAATGGCCGTTCGCATGGACACATTACACCAGGATAAAAAGGGAACCACCATACTCCCGCCACCGATCCCCACCATGCTTGAGAGTCCCCCTATCAAAACCCCCACACATGTCATAGCCACGGGGTGTTTCGAAGGAGTCGGGGAATGCTTGACCTCCGCCTTCATGAACATCTGCACGACCAGACAATACAGAAATGCAACGAATACCCATTGCAGAAGCCGCGTTGACATGTGACTGGCCAGCAGGGAGCCAGCCAAAGTGCCAAGGATAATCGCGGGCGCCATCCTCCGGACAATCGCCCAATCCACACTCTCACGCTCATGATGGGCCTTCATGCTGGCGATGGAGGTGAATACAATACTGGCTAGCGAGGTACCCACCACCAAGTGCTGGATATGCTCGGGATGGAACTGCTGTTTTGCGAACAGAACAGCCAAAGCGGGAACGATAATGACTCCTCCCCCGACACCCAACATCCCGGCCAGAAGGCCAACCCCACCACCCAGGACACAATATATTACCCAGATTGTCATTCCTTACTTTCTTTAAGTGAGGGCTGGCCTACACCCTATTTGCTGCAGGAGTCACAGCGATTCCATCCGATTTCAAATAAAGGGTCTGCGAGGGAAACGCAAAAGAAATCCCCGCCGCGTCAAATCGACGCTTTAACTCCAAATTGAGTAACTGAAAATTCTGCAAGTACTCCTTATAATCCGCTGAATTCCACCAGTGCACAACCAGGATGTTAAGCGACGAGTTTTCGAATTTATCAAAACTCACAATGAGATCGGCCGTTTTCGGGTGAGGCCGGTAGACCTCATCAATAATTTTCATGGCCCGTTGCACCCCTTCGGCCGGAGTATCATACGTAATCCCAATATTCATCACCGTCTTAATTTGCTGACGTTTGCTCACATTGGTCAAACTCACGTTAGCCATCGTCCGGTTGGGCACAACCACAAGATGTCCATCCAGATTACGAATGCGAGTGCTTCGTAATCCGATGCCCTCGACCTCGCCATCAATTTTATCAAACTGAATGCGATCCCCAATCCGGAAAGGTTTGTCGGTAAACAACGCTACGGCGCCAAAAAGGTTCGAGAGAGTATCCTGGGCAGCAAGCCCCACCGCCAGACCGCCGATGGATAATGACGCCAGAAGCCCCGTTACGTTCATGCCCAGGTTCTGCGTAGTCACCAGAACAGCGACAACCAACACAAATACTTTGGCACTTTTACGGATAACCGGAAAAAGATGCATATCGAGAACGGCTTCACCGGATGCAAGAATTCGCTTCTGCCACACCTCCATCCCCACATCTACCAATTTCAAAAGCAAATAGGTAAGGGAGCCCGCAACGACAATTTTAAGACCATTTGAGATAAAGGTTTCCGCCCACTCCGGCCAGGAAAATACGCGAAGCCCTACATGCAGAAGCACCACAAACGCGATAACTTTGACCGGCCCATGCGCGAGGTCAAGCATGAGATCATCGATTTCGGTCTCCGTTTTCTCTACCAGCTTCCGTAACTGAACTTGTACCAGATAATCCACGAGTTTGGCAGCATAGAGAGCCAGAATAACGTAGATAATCGCGGCCAGGTATTGCCATAGCGGATTGCCTAATAAACTTCCCTGAAGCCATACAACGCGATCGAGTCCGAAGGTTAGCCAGACGTTTGACACCCTCTCAACAGTCACGGCAGTCACCGTATTGGTAGTCTCGCCCGCCCATCCACTCAGTGGTGCCAATCCTGAAAACAAAGCAACTATATTCACAAACTTAATCAAATCTTTAAACATGAAATAAAACTCCGTGTAACCTTTACTTCTAGAAAGGCGGGAAGTTTGACATAACAACTCCACATTATCAATTCTTCGCACTGAATATGTGGCCTAACCCCTTGATTTTGTGACGAATAAGGACTTTCGGCCTTTCTGGAGGTGTTTTTTCATCGCAACCATCATTTAGCGATTGGCACGTCGGCTGAAAGCCGCCTTCCCCAGGCAACCCATTTGCTTGCTCGGGGATGCGCTTTGCGCCTGTTCAGCCGTCTACTCGTGGAGTTGTTGATTTTAGAATTCTATTCTGGACAAACACTTCATAGCCGAATAGAGTCTTAAAAGTTTTTTGGATGCGGGAGTAATTCAGTGGTAGAATGTCAGCTTCCCAAGCTGAACGTCGTGGGTTCGATCCCCATCTCCCGCTCCACTTTAAAACCACCTGAAACGTAAAATAACCCTGTAAACATTGAGTGAAACAGGTATTTGCGCTTCAAACTCAATTTCCTGTCACAAACCTGCAACAGGTTGGTTTTGGATGAGTGAAAACAAAACTTTTTTCAGCTCCTATACCCCATTCCCCTGCTCTCCCAGCCTAAAAGACGACTTGCTCCTATATCATCGAAGAAAGTTGCATTCGCACTATGCACTTTTGAAACTATGACGACGTTACAAATGGCTTGCAGCGGATAAAAAAGGAGTGGTGTCATGGATAATGATGTGGTCAAGAAACTGATCGAGGCTGTGTTTACGGCCCCACCGGACTTACAAGAAAAAGCGCTGATAGTACTGCGAGGTGATCCTGTGCACCAGCACGCGCACGGTCTGGCGCCTGGCAAGAATCGGGAAACTTACACGGATCAAACTCGGGCACCGATCCACCCGATTCCGGATGGCGGATATTGCCAACATTACTTCGGAGGAAGATGTTGATCGACCTGTGGTGTAACTTGATCGGGTACATTCGGTGACGTTGAATAAGCGGGACAAGTGTCACGTGTTTTAATCAGGACATCCGTGATTGAGATATCACGGTTTTCATGAACCCTTGAAGGTGCTAATGTCACGGCATGGGCAGAGGTTACCCGTAAACGCAACCACCGGATCAACGCCGTCAAATGGCCTGGGTTTTATGGGGAATATCCTCTTCACTCCGCGCGCTATTTTACCGCTTTATCCAGAATCTTCCCGACTGACTTCTCGAACTGCCCGATGACCTTTTCGGCGGCTTGCTTGATATGGCCGACAGACTGATCCGTCTGGCCCTTGGCGCGCAGCTTGTCGTTGCCGGTCAGCGCCCCCGCTGCCTCCTCGATGCGCCCCTTTAAAACCTTTGTTAATCCCTTCATGATGCCGATTCCCTATTGTACGAAAGTTGTCTCGACCCTATATCTCCCCGATGCTTACCAGTCTTTGGCTATCGGATGTAACACTAGCCGAACCACAGAAAGTGGTCGCCGCCAAAAATCACACATCCCGAAAGCAGCAGGCAGGCTGAGACCAAAACCAACAGCATCATTATCACGCGCAGGCATTTTCCCGTATTCATAAGTCCTCCTCATCCGTAATCTTGGCGATCCTTGACCGCAATTTGTTTACCCAAGCCAGCGGTTCGTCGTGTTCGTCCTTCAAATTCGACCCAAAAGAAGCAATATGACCAGGATCAGAACCACGAGGCCGAGCCCACCGCTTGGATAGTAACCCCAGTTCTTGCTGTGGGGCCAGGCGGGCAATGCGCCCACGAGAAAGAGAATCAGGACAACCAGTAGTAACGTTCCAATGCTCATGCTGTTGCTCCCTTCATATTTAGAATCTCCAGTTGACGAGAACCATCCCAGGCGCTAACGCGTCGGGCAACTCGGTGAACCACTCGTTCTAGGGCATAATATTAACCACCCCGATTTGCAAGCCGCTAGCCGCCGTCGCCGCATAGTTGACGATTCCGAGTTGTAACCCGGTCAAACTCCCAGCATAGTTCACCACACCGCACTGGAACCCCTTCATGGTGCCGCCGGTGTAGTTCACCACACTGCCCACAAGGCCAAGACAGAAACCACCTTGCCAGCCGAGGGTGTCGCCCTTCGTATAGTTGACCAGTCCCCATTGAAGGCCTCTGTAGCTATCTGCGTAATTCAGGATACCCACACTCAAGCCAGCGCTATCACCCGTTGACCCGTTCACAATCCCCAAGGCGAACGCGGCTTGCGGGTTCTCGCTCCATATTCCCAGTGTGAAGCCCTCGATCTTCTCGGTCCGGTCATGGATGGCGATGCCTGGAGTAAGGCTGAGTTGCAGGGGCTTGGGCCCTGCCATGGCTCCCACCGTAACCAGCGCAACGCCCATCAAAACAACAACCTTTTTCATTGCATGTTCCTTTCTCATTGTTTGTGTCTCTTTCTGTTAACGACGAAGCATTAGCACCACGAGAACGATGACGACAACAAGGCCGAGTCCGCCACCGCCGATGTAATAGATGTTGGCCAAAACTGGCGAAAATAGAAGATTCATTGGTCGATTCCTTTCAATTCCTAGGGAACTCACCAGTTCCCATACTTTCAATCATGACGTTACGCGGCGGGACGCACCTTTGCTATGGGGTGTAACCCTACTGCTGCACCACATGCTTTTCGCAGGTTCTGCAAAAGTGATAGCCGTAGATGGCGAGAATGATCGCATCGGGGATGAGCCGCGGCCGCCGAATACGCTCCGCCCACGTGCGGTAAAGGAGCATGGACTACTGTTGAGCCGCCCACGGGGCTGGATGCTCCAAAGGACAGGTGGGGCGAGCGTACTACGCAGATGTCCGTTCCTTTTCAGTCGAGATGGCGATCTCGGCTGGATATGGGTATGGATGTAGGAATGGCTTTTATAAATTTTTCCAAGGCCATGTTTTGATGCGGCAGGGTTAGACCCCATTGCCCAGACGGCATTTCATTACGTAATATCAGTCCAAGGATGATTTTAAGAACAAAGCTGTGACAATATTTTGATAATTTTATGTAAAGTGACATGAACAAGATGGCAAAATCATCGAAAAATACGAAGCGACATGCGGGGAAAGCCTGTGTCATGAGTGAGGTCAATAGGATGAAAACGGAGTTTGTGTCCTTTGCCACCCATGAACTACGCACACCCCTCAGCAATATTACTGAAGCGGTGGCCCAGGTGGTCGACGGGCTTCATGGTGAGATTGGAGTGGAGCAGAAAAAAATTCTTGAGATCGCCCATAGAAATTGCATGCGGATGGGGAATCTTATCAGCGAACTGGTGGACATGTCACGGGTCGGGTCCGGTAAGATCGAATTCGGCAAAACTTTTGATCAAGTGAATCAGCAGCCCGACAGGAAACTGGACGGGGGAAGGTCTGTATGAAAAAGGGGCAACCAGTCGCAAAAATTCTTATGGTTGATGATAATGACGATCTGCTGCTTCTGGTGGGAGCGCGGTTGCGGAGCAACGGCTACGAGGTGGTCACGGCCAGCAATGGGGAGACCGCCATCAAACTTGCACTACGGGAGAAGCCCGCGTTGATCCTGCTCGATATGGGGTTGCCGGATCTGGATGGATGTGCTGTGTGTCGAAGGTTGAAGTCGGAAGTGTCCATTCGTGAGATTCCCATCATTGTGATGTCAGCCAACAGTCGGCAGGTCGACAAGGATCAGGCTGCAGAGTGCGGTGCCGAAGGATACATGGCCAAACCGTGCGATCCGGGATCTCTTCTGGAAGGAATTGGAAGTCTGTTGGAAAGGAGAACTCCTCATGTCACAGCGAATTCTAATTGTGGATGACGATGTTGATTTTGTGTACCTGTTAAGTACTCGTTTGATGGCCAACAACTATGAAGTGTCGACGGCCTATGACGCGATGACGGCTGTGTCCATAGCGCAGGAGAAAAGACCCCATCTCATTATTCTGGACATCAGGCTTCCCGGTGGCGGAGGGTTTAAAGTCTATGAGAACTTGAGGACATCATTGCGCACCAGTCGAATTCCCGTCCTTTTCATAACCGGGTTTGATGAGGTCGGGCCTGAGCAGGAGAGAAAGGTCAAGGATTCTCTCCAGGCGTTGAATTACCCGTTTCTTATCAAGCCCTTCGTGGTAGACACCCTCCTGGAAAAGATAAAACAGGCATTGAAACAACCTCCCGCTATTCCGGATGAAAACGAGAAAGCTCTAGTAAAAGAGATCATCGCCTGGGTGGCAGGTAAAGAAATTTAAGGAACTTGAACGTGGATAACTCAACAGGATCAAACCGCCCGGTGGCCGCCAGCAGAGAGTTGTTGCGGCTGATGGGGAGGATTTTCGCAAACAGCGACATGTATGGTCCGCATCATAAACTCACCATTGAATCTATTGACAAGTCTTACAATTTACTGGCGCCGATACTGGAGATTTGTGAGCGCATCAACTTTGATATGGCTGACGGTGTGCTGCTTGTCGAGGGCGAGCCGGCGGGAACGACCGAATCCTTCATCAATGTCCTTGCCAAACGGTTAACCGACGTTGAACTAGCCGGACTTGCCATGTTAAAGGGTCTGACGCGGGAAGAGTATGGCAAACTGATCGAGATCATGTTCACAGGCGTGCCGGTTGCGGATTCTGAAGGTGAGGGTATGCGACAGGCCTTGGCGGAGCATGGCGTCGAGCACATCTCCGCATTGACAGTGACGTATCGCACGGTTACTGAACATGAGGAGGTTGTTCTCAAGAACGCTGAGAAAGCCCCGGAAAGTCTCATTGAAGATGCGAAAGCCGAGGAAGGCAAGAAAGGCGTCGTTGAGCAGATTATGGCGTTTCTGAAGAGCGATGGCCTTGTCGACGGTGAGCAGGCGTCCAAAGATCTGGCAACCATGTTGCTTTCGGACCCCGAGCGACTTGCCCGATTCATCATGGAGATGGCGGTGGTACAACCCAGGAAAATGACGCCATCTGGTGAGCCGGAATCTCTGGCTGACATTGTTGTCGCGCGTCTCAACCGGGTTCGTCACGCTCTGCTGAAGGAGAAGCCGATTGCGAGTGCAAAACGGAAAACCGCCTTGAAGAAAAACCTGCTGTTGCTGGGGAAGGATATCCTGCGCAGCGTGAAGGGGCTCGAACCTCCTGCCGCGCCCGGTACGGAGATCGCGATCTCAACGGCCATCAATGAAATGCTGGGGGAAGTTGAAATCAAGGCCATCGCATCCGAGTACGCGAAGAAATACGCTTCGTTTGCCAGGGCCGAGAAAGATCTCGTGCAGCAGATCAAGGCTATGGGCGAAGAACAAGCAGTTGAACGCGGCCTGGGTAAGCAGCTCTCTGCGGAAGGGATATCGTCCAGCGATTGGCGGACGCTCCTGATGAAGGCTGCGGAGGTCTCCGCCCCCGGCGGTGTGAGTGAGATTATCGCCCTTCTCACGAAATTGGATGAAATGGTCAGTGCCGGCAAGTCGGATCCAACTGCGATCACTGATGTTGTGTCGCAGGTGAATAAGGTTTCCGGGACCCTTGCGAGCAAAACCGGGAAGAAAATCGAGAATCTTGGCAAACAGATTCAGGACTATATCGAAGCATCGGAAGACCTGGAAGAGCCGGAAGAGCCGGAACGGACTAAACGCAAACAGACCCTGGCGGCCCTCCTGGTAATCCTTGCCGAAATCCTTCAGGAGTTGTGTCAGCCTATTACTGTGATGAGTGGCGTGATCCAAATGGCGGCCGCTGGCTATCTTGGCCAGGTCAATGAACAGCAAAAAGAAATGTTTCAAATGGCGGAAGAGAGTGGCGCGAGCGCAAAACAGCTTCTGGATAGGCTGATCGTGATTGTAGGAGTGCCAAAAGGCCTGGCACCGGATAGGGAACTCCTCACTGCCCGTTGAAAACCCGTTCATACATTCGGCCCTTATGTTGAAAAGAGGGTTGCCGAGGGACGATGCTCGCCTGATTCGAGTAGGGTTAACCCCTTCCCACGGGTTATAAGTACCCCGTGCTTTGGAGTGGCAGCGGAAGAGCAAGCGGCCAAGACCACCGAATCCCACGGCGTATTGCACAAGATTGTCATGTATATACCCAACCGCGTACTGGATGTCTTCGACATTGTCCGGCTCCGTGTTCGCGTGGGATCGGGATTAGCGGTGGATGTACGGGCGACAAAAATGGCTTCTGCTTTCGTGGGGTCGTACGCCTCTGTATATGCTGGTTTGCCCGGGCCACGCAACCGCCCCTTTCCTAAGCTCCCGATTGGGTTTGAGAGCCGAAACGGCGTTCAAGCCAGTGTCGTCGATGCCACGGTGTCCGGAGGGGTTGATCCGGATTACGGCCCTGCGGAAATCGGCGTGGGCATTCAAGCTCTCGTCGTCGGGATTGATGTCGGGGTCGAGCCATTGGAAATATTTGACCTGTTGGCTGGATTCTTCTTCATAGATCTGACACACGACGACCTTTGAGTCCGCGCAAACACGAGGAATAATCGATAGGGTTACACCCCATAGAAAGCAGCCTCCAGATCTCAGGGTTCCTTCCGGGCTACAATAGGCAGAGTAAATCGGACCGAGGTGCCTTTATTCAGCCCCTCTGATTCTGCAGCAAGCTTCCCGCCATGCAGCTCAACCAGTTTTCTAGAGAGCGGCAAACCCAGTCCGGTCCCCTCAGTTACCCGGGAATAGGGGGTATTGACACGGAAAAAACCTTCGAATATTTTCTCCATGTTTTCAGGTGCGATACCGATCCCCTTGTCCCAAACCACTATTTCTATCTCTGAATCAGCTTTCCTTGCCTGCATGCCAATGGTGCCACCATCGGCTGAAAACTTAACTGCGTTCGAAAGCAGGTTGTAAATGATCTGTTTCACCTTGAGCTCATCCGCGTCAATTGACGGCAGATCTTCGGCTATTTCGAGCACCATCTGCAGTTTCTTCTTGCCGACCACATCCGCTACCAGCAGCGCCATCTCATGTAACAGGCTTTTCAGGGGTAAGCTGGATAAAGCCAGCGTCATCTTTCCGGACTCAACTTTTGCCATATCAAGTATCTGATTAATCAGTAAGATAAGGTGCTTTCCGCTGACTAGAACATTGGTAACGTATTTTTTCTGCTTCTCATTAAGCGGTCCGAACGTCTCGTCGTATAATACCTCAGAGAAACCGTTAATGGAGTTAAGCGGTGTCCTGAGCTCATGCGACATATTGGCCAGGAATTCCGTTTTTGCCCGAGCAGCTCGACTTAACTCTTCATGGGCGTTTTCCAAGCCGGCTTCTATCTCCTTACGCTCGGTAATATCCTCGATAGCCAGAAGGATGATCCGTTCCTTGCCAAACCCTCTTTGAATTTGCCGGGCATTCAGAAGCATGATGCGCCGGCCAATGGTGGAAAAATCGTGTTCCACCTCATAGTTATCGAAGGTTGTCTTTTGCGGAAGGATGGTTTCCAGCAGTTCCCGCAGTTTGGGAATATTCCACTGGCCATTTCCCAGATCATAGACAAGCTGTCCCACCGTCTCTTCGGGTTTTACCTTGAAGAATGCACAGAAGGAGCGGTTGACGGCGACCACCCTGAGGTCTTGATCCAAAGAAATCAGGGGTTCACGCACGGTGTTGATGACGCTCTCGGCGAATTCGCTGGCTTCCCGTAATTTGTCCCGGGCAGCCGCAAGCTTCAGGGATTGCTGAACCGCAATCTCGTAGGTGGATAGCAGAAGGCTCAGTGGCTGATGAGCATTGGCCTCGATCGTGTAGGCTTTCCCCTCGAAACGCACAGTGAGTCCGTCCTGGCCATGGTCGGACAACGGTTGGTACGTATCCAGAACGGATGCGATTTTGGCAATCAGATCGTCATGATCCCACTGCTTCAGGAAATAGTAGTCAGCCCGGCTGTTGATGGCGTGAACGATATCGCTCGACTGTGACAGCGAAGTGAACAGCACCACCGGCACATCATGCAGGGCCGGGTCGGTCTTGATCGCTTTTGAGAGGGCGTAACCGTCCATTTTCGGCATACGAATGTCGCTGACCACGATATCCGGCTTGCTGAGGCGGGCCATTTCCAGCGCCATGACGCCATCGCGGGCGACGCGGACGCACCAGCCGTGCCCTTCCAAAGCGCTCTTGAGCACGGCGGCCTGGGTGGCACTGTCTTCGACAATCAGCACGTCTTTTGGAAGAGGCATTGCGTTCGTTTCTTGCTTTTTCATAGTGTTGTCCTCTCCATCTCCCCGGACAGCCGGTTCAGCATCTTTACAATCTCCTCCGGAGACAGGACGTGCTTAACCGCATTCAGTTGTATGGCGGCTTTGGGCATGCCATAGACAACGCAGCTTTTCTCGTCCTGCGCAATCGTCACTCCGCCCTGGTTCTTGATATCCAGCATTTCGCGTGCGCCGTCATTTCCCATGCCCGTAAGAAGCACCGCGATGGTGCGGTTGCCATAGAGGGCGGCTGCGGAATGGAACAAGCGCGACGCTGCGGGCCGCAGGCCCTGTTCCGGCTCATCCACGGTAAGGACGACTTGCTCATCGGCGCCGACTTCCATGTGGTGGTCTTCCGGGGCAATGATGACCTGCCCGGGGTTGAGCAGATCGCCCTGCCTTCCGAGCGCGACGGGAAGTGCCGATGTGCCGCCAAGCCAGTCCGCGAGTCCCTGGGTGAAGCCTTTCGATATGTGCTGCACGACAAGGACCGAGAACCTGAAGTCCTTTTCGAGTCCGGCCAGGATGCACTGGAGTACCGGTGGCCCTCCGGTGGAGACACCGATGACTACGATCCCCGGGTTCCGAAGCCGGCGGCCGTTATTGACCGGAGAGGCCGCTCTGTTTTCGTTGAGTGACGAAAATGTCGAAGGGCCGCGCCTGCGCACCAGCTTGATGCGCGCCAGAGCCTCGATATTGGCCACCAGCTCGCGTATGGATTCGGCGCTGTCTGCGCTCGCCACCCCGGACGGTTTGGCGAACGAAGCCAGCGCCCCGGCTTCTACGGCCAAGAAACTCTTCTGAACTTCACCCGGTTCCCAACTCGCACTGAGAATCACGATGGGAATAGGATCGGTGGACATGATCTCGCGCGTGGCCTCAAGCCCGTTCATCACCGGCATATTAACATCCATGGTGATGATGTCGGGTCGTATGTGGTGCACAAACTCAACCGCTTCCCTGCCGTTGCGGGCCGTGCCGATCACCTTCAGCCGTTCTGTCGCGTTGAAGATGCGCGTCAGGTGTTCCAGAACCGTCGGCGAATCGTCGACGATGAGAACCTTTGTTTTCTTGACGTCAGCATTCATAACAGCCCCTCGATCACGGACAGCAGGTTCGTCTGGTCGAAACTGCTCTTCACGATGTACGCGTTGGCACCACACTCGATGCCGCGCTCCTTGTCTTCGCGCGATTCCCTGGCCGTGACCAGCACCACCGGCATCTCTTTGAACGCAGCGTCTTGTCGAATCCGCATGGTCAGTTCGAACCCGTTCATTCGCGGCATCTCCAAGTCGGAGACTACCAGGTCAAAGCGCGTCGTCCGCATCGTGGTGAACGCATCCATGCCGTCCACGGCGGTCGTGACCTCGTATCCGGCCGCCTGCAGGATGCTTTTCAGCAGCACGCGGGAGGTAACGGAGTCTTCCACGACGAGCAGGGACTTGACTTCGCCCGAGGCGTCAGGCGCATGCTCGGCGGGGCGCGGCGCGCCATCGGAAACGCTGGCCGAGCGCATCAGGTCGGCGACATTCAGGATCGGCACGAGCGCCCCGGACCCCAGCATGGCGGCGCCCGAGATGTTTGTGACACTGGCCAACTGTGGTCCGAGCGACCTGACCAGGATCTCCTGCTCCCCGAGAACCTCACTGACACCCAAGCCGATATGGCGTCCCGCCGAATGAACCACAAGGGCGGTCACCTGACCCTTGTTCTCCCCAGTCTGCCGGACGGGGATGCCGAGAACGTCCGCCAGCTTGACAAACGAGATCGACCGACCGGTGAATGCGATCGTCTCCCTGTTTTCGGCCGAATGGATCTGATCGGCGGAGAACCTGATGGCCTTCGCGACGCTGTCCGTAGGCATGACAAACGACCGGTCGCCGGCACGCACAAGCGTTCCACGGAACGTTGCCAACGTCGCCGGCAGGAGCAGACGGATTCGCGTACCTTGACCGGGAGTGGAGTCCACCCTGACACGCCCGCCCAACTTCTCAACCTTCTCGCTCACGATGGCCAGTCCCAAACCGCGGCCGGACAGGGAGGTAATGATCGGACTGGTCGACACACCCGAGCGGAAGATCAGCGGAAGGACCTCACCGTCATCCAGGTTTCCCGCCTCGGCGGCATCCAGCAGTCCACTCTTGATCGCCGACGCTTTCACCCTGGCGCAGTCAATCCCCGCACCGTCGTCCTCGACGCAGAGCTCGACCTTGTTTCCGTCCTGTTGTGAAAGGGATACCGTAATCGTCCCGCTTTCAGGTTTGCCCAAACGCCGCCGCACCTCGGCCGGCTCAATTCCATGCCCAACACAGTTCCGTATCAGGTGAATCAGCGGGTCCTTCATCTCGTCAAGAACCCGCTTTTCGATCTTAATGTGGGTTCCGTGTACGGTAAGTGCCACCTGTTTGCATTCAGCGCGTGACAGTTCCGCGGCCATGCGTGTCAGCATCTGCCCCATTACCGAGAACTGGAGCATAAGGACTTCTTTGGCGCTCGCCAGGAGATGATCCAGTATCGAGGCTGTCCAGCGGCGGTCCACGTCAAGCCGTGTCGAGAATCCCTTGAGGGCACTGTGGAAGGTGGACAGTTCCCGTCCGGCGTCCGCGAAACATTCCTCCGGGCCGGGTGCGGGCTCCGGTTCGACGGCGGCACCGCTTGTGCCAAGGCCCCGCCCTGACAACGCGCTGGCGGAAACCAGTCCATTCCACCGTTTTGTCCACGCCCCGTGCATCTCCAGGAGCGTTGCGGTTTCGGACAATCTCTGTGCCGACATCAACTCGATACGCAGCAACTCCTCGGCCAACCGGAGCAGCGCCTCAAGCCGTGCGACGGGGACCCGCACGGTGTCGGCAAGAGGTTCATGATTGGTCGCACCGGGTTCCTCGGTTTCAACTGCAGCGGCGGAGCGTGTTGCGCCGGTCTGCAAAGACAGCTGTCTCGAAACGGGCGCTTCAGGTTCGGATATCGGCGTCACGGTTGCCTGCTGCGAATCAACCGCCGCCTTCAGGGCGGCAACGATTTGCGAGGTGTTTGCGGCCATTGTCTTCCGGCCCTCGACCAGGCGGTGAACCTCTTCAAGAACCGGCTGCACGGCTGCACGGAGGCCGTCCGAGACCGGCAGTTCCGTATTCTTTACGGTGGCAAACACGTCCTCAAGCGCTTGGCAGATCGCCTCGATCGCCGCCAGGCCCACGGAACGGGCCGCGCCCTTGAGACTGTGCGTATCGCGGTAGATTCGCTCCACAAGCTCAGCACGCGCGCCGGACGGCGGCAACCGTCGCAGTTCGGTCAATCCTTCTGAAATAGCCAAGAGGTGTTCTTCGGCTTCCGCCTTGAACGTCACCATAATGCTTTTCAGAGCGTCGTTATCGTTTGCCTTTGCCATAACTCTGCCCTCTGCCCACTGCCCTCTGCCCACTGCCCTCTGTCCACTGTCCACTGCCCTCTACCCCTCCACCAGTTTCCGCAAGTTCATCCCCAGATCCTGCAGGTTACGTGCAGCCGTAGCCAGTTGCGTGGTACTCGCCTGGTTCTGCAGGCTGGCTTCCTTGATGTTCCCCATGGCGTTGGCAACCTGTTCCGTGCCGGCCAGTTGCTGTTGGCTTGATGCGGCGATCTGGATGGCGGCTTGGGCGGACTGCGTGATGGCAGCCGCCATGGTGTTGATGGCTTCCGCGGCCTGGTCGGCGAGTTTCTGCCCCTCCTGCACGGCCTTGCCGCCCTGTTCGGTGGTCAGCACGGCCGTGCTGGTCGCCTTCTGAACGTCACTCAGAATCGCCCTCACCTGCTTGGTCGCTTCCTTGGATTGATTGGCAAGGCTACGGATTTCCTCGGCCACCGATGCAAAGGCTTGGCCCTGTTCGCCTGCGCGGGCCGCCTCCATGGAGGCATTGACGGCGAGAAGATTCGATTGTTCGGCCAGATCGTTGACGGTGGTGATGATGTCGCCGATCGCCTGGCTCTTCTCGCTCATGCTCATGACCGAGCCCGTGATCGCCTTCATCTGTTCGCCGATCCGCTTCAGGCCGTCCACGCTGGCACGTACGGCGTCCGATCCCGTGTGCGAAGTGCGCACCGCGCTCTGGGCCCCGTCCGAGACGCCCTTCGCGCTTTCCCTTGCGAGTTGCGCGGTCTGTCGAACCTCGTCGATCGTCGTACTGGTTTCAGCGACAGCAGAGGCCGTCTCCCCGGCGCTGGCGGCTATCTGGCTGACCGTGGCGGATACCTCACCGGCAGCGGCGACCAGCACCTGTGCCCCTTCGCGGATTGGCCCGGCAATGGCGCGCGTGGACAGCCATGCAACCACGACTCCCGCGATCAGGGCGACGAACAACCCCACAAGCAGAATGACAATCGTGACATTGAGACGCTGCGCTCCCTCCGTCGCCGCCTTCGCTGTATGTCCCAGACCAACGGTTGACACCCCTTCACCCCTGGCCACAAGCACCTCCGCGCTATCGGCTAGTTTCTCCTTGAGTTCATTGATGGTCAGTTGGATTTTCAACACCGCCTCCATGGCGGCCTTGTAACTGTTCGCGTATTCCCGGAGCTGGTGCAACTGGTCAATATTCTCCTGTTGGCGAAATAACGGCTCCAACCTAGTGCAGGCTTCCTCGAGAGGAGCGAAGTCCTTGATTACATCGCGCAGGGCATCCATGTCGCCCACAGCCTGAGCCTTGAAGTTGTTAAGTTGAATGGCCATGCCATGGTCTCTCAACCTCTGAACCATGCCGAGTTTTATCAGCCGCTCGTCCAGTGTGGCCGGGGTCATGTTAGTGGCGATTTCCGTCTTCATCGCCTTTTCTTCCGAAGCCCGCATAGTCTGGCATGCCAGCATGTAGGCCTTGCCGGCCGCATCGAGCAGTCCGCGCTGCACCTTGAGGTTGTTGCGTTCGGACTCCATCTTGTCGGTGTCCGCCTCCCACGTGTCCAAAGCGATTCTGGAGTCAACCACGCCCTGGCGCAGGGCGACGAGATCTGGATATGTCTTCGCGAGTTCGTCCGCTGCTTTGAGGTCGTCTTTCAATGCGGCAATCCCTTTGCGGCTTTTGAGCAGGAAGCCTTCATCGCCCGTCAATGTATAGTTGCGCATGTTGAACCGTGTCGACCAGATGCCAGTGGCCACCTTTTGCGCAACGATGACCTCCGGGACGAATTTAGCGGGCAGATCCGCTGAACTGACTGCGGCCAGGTTCATGCGCCAGACCGCCAAACCGCCGAGTACACCCATCAACACGATCAACATACCGAGGGGAACACTTCCGCCACGAACCGGCTCTCGATGGCGTAGCACTCGTGAGCCAACTGGAACTCAACAACGTCGAGATGCCCTTCGGCGCTTGTCCTGCGTAAAAGAGGCCGTGCAAGTTCCATGGCCCGCGCATCGAGAATACTTTGGTCTGTGTGGCTTGCCGTGCTCATGTTCTTGCCAAACTTTTCTGAATGTGTTTCACAATGACTTTCAGCCTTTCCGCGGTCATGCCGTCGCTGTCGGGAACCACCGCACTGTCATCCAGCGCACGGAGGAGACTCATGGTCTTACGGAAGTACTTCATGGCCTTGGCCGGTTCGCCGGTCTGGAGCATGAGATTCGCCGTTGTGAAGTGGGCCAGGACGGAATGGGGCTCCAGATACAGTACGCGCTTCAGCGCTTCCAGCGCGGCAGGTCCGTCGCGTTTGGCCACGAGAACGGTTGCCTGCAGGTGGTGGACGGAGGCGTGCATCTTGTCACGTTCCAATGCCGTTCGACACCACGCAAGGGCTTCGTCGAGCCGCCCAAGATTGGCGCAGGCGCGAGCCGCCAGCACGAGAACGGGCACCGCCGGTTCCGGGAGGGTGGCGGCGATCTTCAGGACCGCTTCGTAGTCCGCGCGCGCGTACGCCTCCGTCGCGGGCACCAGGGGCGATTCCGAGTGTGCCGTGGGGAGTAATATCGCACGGATCGCATCACGGCGAGCCTGAGGCGGTTCGGTAATTACGCAGGCGCCCATCCGGTCGGGTGCCGAGAGGTCGTGCGGCGGCAATACGGGCACCGCCACGGCACCACTCTTCTGGTATAGCGAGGTGTTGTCGAACGACACCCTGGCGAATAGAGCGGAACTCCCGGGGCAGCCTTCGCTTGGACTCATGACAAGCCAGCCGCCGTCCAGAAGCGCCCGGTGGAATCGTCCGACTACCAGTTTGGCGCGGTCAGCGGCAAAATACATCATCACGTTTCGACACAGAATGACATCCATGGCCGACGTATTATTCATCAGCGACGGGTAGACGTCTTCGACGAGATTCAGATAGGAGAAACTGACCATTTGCCGCACGCGCGCGGCAAGTTCGTATTCATCATTTGCAGACTTGTTGAAATAGCCGGTCTTGAGCCACGCTGGCGCGCCCCGGAACGACCATTCCCGATATCGGCCGGCCCTGGCCTTGCTGAGGACATCGGGATTGATGTCGGTGGCCAGAATCGTGATGTCCCATTCGCTCAAAGAAGGAATCAGCCGGGTGAGCATGATGGCCAAGGTATACGCCTCTTCGCCAGTACAGCAACCGGCGCTCCACATTCGGATTCGCCTTTCCCCGCTTTTGCCGCGTACTGCGATCAATTCGGGCAGGACGTGCTCCTCAAGGGCTTTCAGAGCGGCAGGTTCGCGGAAGAAATAGGTTTCGCCCACTGTCAATGCCTGTGCCAGGGTGTCCTGTTCCACTGGGGTGATTCCAGTGGCCAGAAGACGGATCGCGTACGCCTCGGGATCGGCAAAGCCCATCTCCACGCCGCCGCGCTCCAACCCGCGGGCAAGAACGTCGTGGCGTTCAGATGGAAAATGGAGCCCCAGGCGCCGTTCGATCAGACCGCTTACGGCCTCCAGCGTATCTTGTTTCATGGCAACCGTGTTCATGGCGGAACTCCAGGCACAACGTGATCGAAAAGAAACGAACCATTTTTTCGCAGGAACCGCTCTAGGTCATATATCAGAATGGGGCATCGGCCACCGGGGTAACGGCCACCGCTCGGATCACCCGCTCGACCACGGAAAGGTGCAAGGCAATCCTAGTATCGCCGAGCCTTATGACGACGATGTGCCTCCCGTCGTCGGGAGGCATGGATGTTGTCGGTTCAAAACTCATTCCGGTTTCCTGCCACTCTTCCATGACTCGATAAACTAGTCTAAGCTTCGGCCTCGTTCTATGGGGTACAACCCTACCGCGTGGGTATATTCGCCTGAATTTCTCCGTCATTTCCATCCTGCCGCTCTCAACGCGATTCCGCGCGAACCGTGAGTGTGCGGAAAGTGGGGCCTGGGCTGGTACTACGGTTGGCAGATCATGACCAAGCGCGCTTGAGCAGCCGCGGACGGTCAGTCCGGAGGTCGTGAGGTCCAAGGTTGTGACTGTACCGGCGGGGCGCAGTGCAACGCGGAACTCGGAATGCCGGAGAAGGAGCTAACTCTTCAAGACGCATGCCTTGATTTGCTTATCCGGCTTGAATTTGACCGCCCGGCACTCAGGAATGATGACGGAGTTCCTGGGCGGCTATGGACTTTGATCCGGACAGCCACACCCCATCAGCTTTTTAATCCTTTGCATTCAATTCATGTTTGCGGACCAGACGTTGCAAATAGGCGCGCTCGATCTGCGCTTCACGGGCAGCGCGGGAAATGTTGCCGTTGTTCCGCTCCAGCAACTTGATAATATAGTCGCGCTCAAAGTGGTCGACCAATTGATTCTTTGCCACCTTGAAAGGCTTATCATCCATATTACCCAGACCCTCACCAGACTCCGTCACCCCCATCCGACCCAATGTGAGAAAGGCACCCAGATTACTCACCCCACCCGCCCCCCGGACCCCCATCTCCACCACATTCCGCAACTCGCGCGCATTGCCCGGCCAATCATGCTGCCGGAATAGATCCATGCTTTTCTCAAACTCCGCCCAAATCGTGACATCATCGGAGCCTGTCAGATCCTTCATGAGACAGCGCACCAACAGGGGGATATCGTCCTTCCGTTGTCGCAACGAGGGCATCTCAATCTTGACGATCGACAACCGGTAAAAAAGATCCTCACGGAACCGCCCCTCACGCACCTCACGCTCCAGATTCCGGTTCGTCGCCGCAATGATCCGTACATCCACCGGTCGCACCGTATTTGCCCCGAGCCGCCGGACTTCCTTCTTCTCCAGAACGCGCAGTAACTTGGGTTGCAATGACAGATCCAACTCCCCGATTTCATCCAGGAACACCGTTCCGCCATGGGCGGATTCAAAGGCCCCTACCCGCTCGGTACCCGCCCCCGTAAAGGAGCCTTTCGCATGCCCGAATAATTCGCTTTCAATAACTCCGGTGGCAAGCGCCGCACAGTCAATGACCACAAAAGGCTTTTTGCTTCGCGGACTATACGCATGCAACGCCTCCGCCAGCAGTTCTTTACCCGTCCCGG
Organism: bacterium; assembly: GCA_037143175.1. Taxonomy (NCBI): domain Bacteria; species bacterium. Next base: position 172,347 of record JBAWZF010000001.1, on the reverse strand, counting down.
TTTCGCCCTGAATCAAAACAGCCGCATCCGTTTTGGCATACGTTTCCGCCAGATGAAATACCCGGCGCATGGCCGTGCTCCGCCCGTTTAACCGCCCGAAACTCTCATGGGGGCTTAAGGGATAGGACATCGTTTCCTGCAGCGGACAGAACACCATCTGGGTCTTCCCCACCTGGAATTTCACCCCCTGGGTCAGATACACTTCACAAACCCGGACGCCCTGCACCATCGTGCCGTTCGTGCTACCCAGATCGCGCAGAAAAAAACCATCTTCACGCTGATGAATTTCACAATGCCGGCGGGAGGCTGCCTCATCCGTGATAATTAAATCATTCTGCGAACCTGCCCCGATCGTAAACACATCTTTATCGACAGGAACTTCACGACCACTCTCCTTATTGCTGAGAATCAGGAGTTTCGCCTTTTTTAACTTCAAGGCACGAGGCGCCTTTTTGGGGCTCAACATGACCGTTTGAAATCCGCCTCGACCGACAGGTGTGATGGCTGTATTGCTCATAATTATTACCGATAAGGCTACGCTGCCCTTCGGCTGGAGTCAACGGGAATCTGCATACAACAGAACGCATTAACCTCCAAATTATGTATACTGCGCCACACATAAGCCCCAAAAATGATGGGGCGAACCGTACCTATCCGGCCTCATAAAGCCACTACATGACCATTTCTCACTTCATGGCACACCTTGTGCTAAGATTAATAGTGAGACATTTTGAAGATTAATTAAGGAGCATCCATGTCAAACATCGAAACTAAACTGAATCCATCCGAGGCCCCTTCATCGCAGGGTGACATCGAAACCGTCAAGGCGCTGAATATGGCATACGACAACATGACGCACCAGGTACGCCAGGCGATCGTGGGACAGGATAAAGTTGTGGAACAGGTGCTTGTCGCGATCTTCTGTCGAGGCCATGCGCTTCTGGTCGGCGTACCGGGCCTCGCCAAAACCCTCTTGGTAAGCACCCTTTCCAAAGTGATGCACCTGACGTTCAAGCGCGTCCAGTTCACTCCCGATCTGATGCCCGCCGACATCACTGGAACCGATGTGCTGGAAGAGGATCGCACCACCGGCAAGCGTGCCTTCCGGTTTGTTCATGGCCCGTTATTTGCCAACATGGTTCTGGCCGATGAAATCAATCGGACACCACCCAAGACTCAGGCTGCGCTTCTGGAAGCAATGCAGGAGCGGATTGTGACCGTGGGTGGCGGTGACTTCAAACTGCCCGACCCCTTCTTTGTGCTCGCCACTCAGAACCCCATCGAACAGGAAGGCACCTATCCCCTTCCCGAGGCCCAGTTGGATCGATTCATGTTCATGATCAAGGTGGATTACCCCACTGCCGCAGAAGAACTGGATATCGCGAAAAAAGTGACCGGCACTTACAAGGCCGTCCTTGAACCCGTCCTTTCGGGTGAGGATATCCTGAAGCTTCAGGAAATCGTGCGCCGTGTTCCTGCTGCCGATCATGTGTTTGAGTATGCCCGCGATCTGGCCCGGGCCACACGCCCCGGCCCCACCTCACCCGCCTTCATCAGGGAGCTGGTCCAGTGGGGTGCAGGCCCACGCGCCACCATCAACATGATGATGGCCGCCAAAGCCCGCGCCATTCTGCACGGTCGCTATCATGCCACCACGGAAGATGTCCGCGAAATGGCCGTCTGCGTCTTGCGGCATCGCATTGTCCCCACCTTCAATGCAGACGCCACCGGCATCTCCACCGACCAGATTGTCCAACGGCTTCTGGAAGAGGTCAAACCCTCGACGGACGGTTCGCTCACGTAATCATGAGTGATTCCCCCCATAGCACTCCGTCTTCTGTCCCGCCTCACTTCCAGCTCCTGGATCCTGAGGCGATGGCAAAAATCAACAGGATTGAGCTGCTGGCGCGTCAAACCGTGGAGGGATTCATTTCCGGTCGCCACCAGAGTCCCTATCGCGGGTACTCGGCCGAATTTGCCGAACACCGGGAATATGCGCCCGGCGATGACCTCCGTGATCTCGACTGGCAGGTCTATGCCAAATCCGACCGCTACTACATCAAACAATATATCGAGGAAACCAACCTCCGTGCCACCATTCTGCTGGATGCCTCCGGCTCCATGTCCTATCGAGGCGAGAATGCCGCCAAACATCAGGGACAACCGCTCAGTAAATTTGAGTACGCCCGCTTCCTCGCCGCGAGTCTGACCCGTCTCCTCCTGAACCAGCAGGACGCTGTCGGGCTCGTGACCTATGACAACGCCATCCGCAACTACATTCCCTCCCGGACGCGAACCAATCATATGAACGTCCTGTTGGAGGCGATGTTCAACACAACCCCTGGCGAAGAATCGGCCCTCGCCCCGGTTTTCCATGAAGTTGCCGAACGGATTCACCGGCGCGGCCTCCTGATCATCATCTCCGATCTGTTCGACAAGCCGGAGGAGATTCTCAAGGCATTGCACCACTTCCGCTTCCGCAAGCATGAAATTATTCTCATGCACGTGATGGCGGATGAGGAGTTGACCTTCCCGTTCAAACATTGGAGCCAGTTCCAGGATCTAGAACAGAACGGAAACCATCTGGAGATCGATCCGGAATCCCTGCGTTCAGCTTATCTCCGTGAAGTCCGCACCTTTCTTGATGCCATTGAAAAAGGCTGCGGGGAAATGCGGATAGACTACGTCCCCTTTTCAACCCGCCAGGATTTTGATCTGGCCTTGGCCAGTTACCTGGCCCATCGGAAGAGCCTGGTGAGAAGATGAAGAGGCCAGTGAGCAGTGAACAGTTAACAGTGGCCAGTGGGCAGTGGGCAGTGGGCAGTCGACAGAGCTCGAATACCCCTCTTTTACTCTCTGCTCTCTGCCTACTGCTCACTGCCCACTGGCCACTGCTCACTGCTCACTGCCCACTGCCCACTGCCTACTGCCCACTGCCCACTGCTCTCTGCTCACTGCCCACTGCCTACTGGCCACTGCCCGTGCCGGAGTCACCATGACATTTTTAAATCCACTTATCCTCATTGGCCTTGCGGCGATCGCCATCCCGATCCTGATTCATTTGCTGAACCGCAGCAAACCCCGTCCCATCGAATGGGGTGCCATGCAGTTCCTGAGGGCCTCCATGACCGCCCGTAGCCGCCGCGTAAAGATCGAGGACGGTATCCTCCTGTGCCTGCGCTGCCTGGCGCTGGCCACCCTGGCATTGGCCATGGCCCGCCCCTTTCTTCCCAGTATGTCCGCCATCCCCTGGATCCTCATCCTGCCCGGCATCTTTCTCGCCGTACTCTGCGCCGGCATTGCCACGGTCCTCTGGCCCAATGAAAAGTTGCGCCGCCGGCTGTTGAAAATCGCGGCCGCCATGCTGGTCATTGCCGTACTGGCGACCCTCCTGGAACAGCGGATCCAGGCACGCCGCTGGATGACGGCGGCGGGAGGTGGCGACACGGTGATCGTTCTCGACGCCTCTCTCTCAATGACCATGGCCTCCGAGGGTCCAAGCCAATTCACCCAGGCGGTCCAGGAAGCCCGTGACCTGATTGAAAAGTCACGCCCCGGTGACGCCATGGCGATTATCCTGGCGGGCCCCGTCCCCCAGGCCCTTGTCAGTCGCCCCACCTCTGATCGGCGCGAGTTGCTGCGCGCCCTCGACAGCAAGGCCTGCAAACCCACCGGCAGCATCATGGCCACACTGGAAGCCCTGAACCTGGCGACCTCGATCCTGGCCGATGGTCCTAATGTGTCTAAGACCGTGGTGATATTCACAGATGGCCAGGCCGCAGGTTGGGACGGACAGACAGAAGCCCGCTGGAACTTTCTGGCCTCCGGCTTCAAGCAACTGCCGACTCCGCCGCGTATCATCTGCCGCCGCCTTCCCCACCCTGAACTGTTCAGGAATACGCTGGTCACTGGAATCCGCCTGTCACGCTCCATCATCGGTACAGATCGCCCGGTAAAAATCGAAGTCAGCGTCGCCAACTCAGGTAACGTCCCGGTCCACCCGTCCGCGCTCGAGTTGCTGGTGGATGGAAAACAAATCGAGCGAACTCCGATCATGAAGGATCTGGTGCCGCAGGCGGCCGAGGTATTCCTTTTCAACCACATGTTCGAGACACCCGGCTACCATGTCATTCAAGCCCGACTCGTGGCCGAAGATGATCTCCTCGCCGATAATTCCCTCGAACAGATTGTCCACATCCTGGATCGTCTACCGATCCTGCTGGTTGAGGGCGCCTCTACGGAACGTTTCTTCTTCCGTAAAACGGCAAGCCTCATCCGGGTCGCGTTGACCCCACGTGACGCCTCCGCCAATAAGAGTGCCGACACCTCGGAATTGCCCTATCTGGTCAAGCCCACCATTGTTGAGGCAGCTGATATCGGCACCATCAAAGATCTCACCCCATATCGCGTCATAATTCTGGCGGACGTCTCCCGTCTGCCTGCGGCAGAGGCCGAACGTGTGGCCGTTTTCGTCAAGGCAGGGGGCGGCCTGCTGGTGACTCCCGGTGCCCGCGCCGAACCGGCGTTCTACAATGCCTGGCAGACCACCGCCGGGGAGACCCTTCTTCCCGCCCGGCTCGAGCAACGCATCTACCCACCCGATCCGCTGAAACTGGAACTCAAGTCCTTTACCCATCCCGCAGTCCGACTGGTGGCGCAACCGGATCAATCGGACGCCCGGCTTGGCCTTATAGCCAGCTATTGGGAAATGGGACTCGATCCCGCCTCCAACGAGAGCCGGGTCGGCGGCCGGCTTGAATCCGGCGCCCCCTGGCTGCTGGAACGTCCACTCGGAAAAGGGAACGTATTGATGACGCCCATGGCCTTTGATCGCCGCGACAGCAACCTGTATTCCCTCAAATGCTTTGTCCCGCTGCTCCATGAGATGGTGTACTTCCTGGCGACCTCATCCCTGCAGGACTGCAATATCATGCCGGGTACAGAATGGACGTTGGCTGGCGTAGTTCCTGCGGACGTCAATAATACGGCGGATTGGGAAACAGCCACGGTCACCCTCCCCGCTGGCGAGCAACTTCCCATCCGGATCAAACAGGAAAAAAACCGGTTCATCGTCCGTTGCGGCGAGACCCGCCAACCCGGAATTTACCGTGTCCAATTCCCCGCAGCCCTTGCCGCCGCTGCCGGGGTCGCCTCGAATGGTAACTCCGAGGTGCTCTTTGCGGTGAAGAACCAGCCTGAAGAAAGCACCCTCACCTTTCTATCCGATGCCGATATCGCGGCCATCCGAAGCCACGTCGACTTGTTCCTGCCGAAATCTCTGGATGAACTTCTCACCGCCTTCACAGGGAATATACCCGGCCAGGAATTATGGAAGATCCTGGTTATCTGTGCCTTGTTTACACTCCTTGCCGAAGTTACCCTCACCCGTTGGATCACGCTACACCGGCATCTGCATCAGGCCAAACCGGTAACCCTGAAATCCCCGGCAGAAAGCGTACAGGCTACGAAAACACGACTAACGGAGTTGATGTCGAAATGATTGATTTCTCGAACAGTCTATTAGTCTACAGCCTACTAACCTGTCTTCTGCTGGGTTTGTGGATACGCGCCCAGGTTTGGAGCCGCGTGGTGGTGAACCCGTGGAAATGGCTGGCGTTTACCGGCAGATCAGCCCTTGGATTTTTGACGCTCCTCGCCGCCGCCGGACTGGCCCAACAGGCCGTCGTATTTTCAACTAAATGGCGTCTGTGGCCACTCTTGCTTCTCGCCGCCCTCCTGATCGAAACGGTCATGGCACTGGCACGTCTTGAACGGAATATCGTATCCCCCCGGGCTGGCAGAGCCCTGACCCTCCTCAGGATATCCACCCTACTGGCGGTTGTCCTGATGCTCTGTCAGCCCGTTTTCGTCTACAACGTCGCCCATAAAATCCAGCGTCACATCGTGGTCTTGCTGGATGTCAGCGCCTCCATGCAGATCCCGGATAACAACCTGACCGTGGCCGAAAAACTACGCCTGGCCGAGAGCCTGCAGCTCCCCATGGCTCAACGCCTCTTCCAAGTCGACACACTTGCCGACCGCTTGAACGAAGCCAGTCAGAACCTTCTGGCGCAACTCGACTGGCTTAATGCTCTTTCCGGAACCGGCCAGGATCTCCGCGCCCGCCAATTGAAACAGCATGTTAAAGCGCAACGGAAAGCGCTGACCCAGGTTCGCGACAGTCTCGAAGAAACCGTAAAAGTCCTCGACGAAACCGCGGCGGCGCCCTTCCTTCAGAAGGATGCCACCTCCCAAATCACCGATCTGAAGCGCTTCAGATCCCGAATTACCTCCGAAGCCAGTCAACCCCTGGAGCTTGCCATCAAGCGGGTTGACGACTGGCAGACCGTCACCAATAGCGGTGCCGCCTATGACTCCATCCGCGAAACCGTGCAAAAAACGGCGACCTTCCTCGCCGAGGGCGAAGCACGACTGCGGCTCATCGGCGATGCCGTGGATGAACGCTTCTACCGTTCCCTGTCCGAGTCGGATCGCAAGGCCATCGACCAGATGGCCACGTTCCGCCGGAGTGAGGTGGCGTATAAACTCCTGACAACCCGCACCGGCACACAGTCCCTGCTCGAACGTCTCGAGCATGAATATGGCGTTCAACTCTTGACCTTCGGGTCATCACCCACCGAAGTAAAAACCAAAACATTTCTTGAGGCCGCTGGCACCCTGGTCATCACCTCGCCTCCGCCCCGGCAGGTTCAGGGAACCGATATCGCTGGAGCCTTGGCCAGGATCTCATCCACCATGGTACCGGAACAGACCGCCGGGGTGCTTCTTCTTACGGACGGCCGCCACAACACCGCCGGTTCCGTGGAATCCATCGCCCGCAAATTCGGCGTACAGCGAATTCCTATCTTCCCTGTTGTACTCGGAGGAAATCAGTTCCCCCCGACCGATGCCGCCATCGCCTCTGTCACCGCGCCCGAATCGGTCAGCACAAACGACCGGATCTCCTTTGCGCTCGATTTGAAACTGGATGGCCTGTCTGGCTCCAATGTGACCGTCACCCTCTTCGATGGCGCCACCCCGGTTGCCTCTAACACCGTCACACCTTCAGCCGCTGCCTTCCGACAGCAGCTCCTGCTCTCGGATGCCCCAAAAACAAATGGCCTGCACGCCTATTCCGTCAGGGTTGGAAATTTCCCTTCCGAAGTCGATTCCAGCAATAACGTATTCAATATTCCCGTGCGGGTAGAGAGCGATGCCATCAATGTCCTGCTGATCGACGGCCAACCGCGCTGGGAATTCCGTTATCTCAAAAATCTCTTCATGCAACGGGACAAGAATGTGCGGCTCCAGTACCTGTTGCTTCATCCTGACCAGGTTGCGGGAATCACCAACCGCCCCCCGCGCGCTGCCACTGTCGCGGCAGACCAGGCGGAACCCGAAGCCACCCTCCTTCCGACGAATACGGCGGAGTGGCTGAAATTCGATGTCATTATCCTGGGAGATGTGGCCCCTGATGAACTGGGCAAGGCCAACATGGACATCCTGCGGGACTATGTCCTCAGCCGCGGCGGTTCACTCATTGTCATCGCAGGAAGTCGGCATATGCCGCAAGCCTATACCGGTACTCCCCTGACAGAAATCCTTCCCGTCACTTTCAAACCCACCCAGCGTCCCCTTCTTGCGGCACCGGAAATGGAATTTCGGCTCAGCCTGACTGCGGCGGGCCGGGATGCCATGTTTATGAGGCTTGATGATGACCCGGCCGGGAACCTGAAAGCCTGGGGCGAAGTGCCCGGACTCCGCTGGAGGAACGGCGCCATCACGGCCAAGAACGGGGCCACCGTGCTCGCCTATGCGACACCACCACAGCCGGAATCCGATGGGCTGCCTAGCCGTATTCCTGACGCCGAAAGTCTTCTCAAGCAACAACGACTTGAACAGGAGAATCCGCTCGTGATCAGCCATCAAGCCGGCTTCGGCTCGGTTCTGATGTTCGGGTTCGACCAGACCTGGCGTATGCGTTACAAGAAGGGCGATCAATTTCACCACAAACTATGGGGTCAAATTCTCGGCTGGGCCACGGCCGATAGAATTGCCACCGGTTCCAATACGCTCCGGATTGGAACCTCCCGCTCGCGTTACCCTGCCGGAAGCCCGATTCGCGTTACCGCACGGCTGGCCACGCCGGACTTCATGCCCATCATAAAAGCTTCCCCTGGCGCAACGCTGTGGCGCGGCGACCGGAAAGTCTCCCATTTCCAATTGAGTTATCGCGAGAGCTCTCCGGGGATCTACTTCACCGAACTGAGTGCGTTACCCGAAGGGAATTACCGCATTGAACTGGAAACGTCTGGAATCAGCAAAAAGGATACCGCCCCGTCACCGTTCACCGAATTTTCCGTCACGGCGGTAACGGATGCTGAAAAAGTTGAGCTTTCGGCGGACCGCGGAGTGCTGACCAGTCTGGCCGGACTTTCCGCCGGCAAGGTCCTGGATACATCTGCGCTCGACTCCATTTCCAAACGGCTCGGGCCCGCAAAAATCACGAGCACAGAACGGCGCCAGATTGATATATGGAATTCCTGGCCCTGGTTTCTTCTGATCCTGACGCTCCTGACCGCCGAGTGGATGCTGCGCAAGAAAGTGAGGCTGCCCTGATGAACAAGACCCCGATAAACGAACCGGCCCCGCTGCCAGCCCAGATTGTAACCGCACTCAGCGGGCTGATCCGGCGGACACGGCACCTGATGATTCTCCGCGGACTTTGCGCTTCCTGTGCCGCCGGACTCGGAGCGTTCCTGCTGATCATGCTGCTGGATGCCAGCGTCACCCTGCTGGTCGAGTGGCCCCGCTGGGTCATGACCGTGCTGGCCTATGCTGCCTGGGTGGGAGCGACAGTCTGGTACCTGATCCGGCCCCTGACCCACTCGTTCACGCTGGCCGGCGTTGCACGGCTCATCGAAACACACCATCCGGAATTACAGGAGCGCATCAGTTCCGCCGTCCAACTCCTGGGCAGTAAGGATCTCCCCTCCATTCGCGGCTCAGAAACCCTCATCGCGGCCTTGACCGAAGAAGCGGTCCGCGAAGCCATCACGATCCAACCCCGCCATGAAATCTCATTTCGCGGCGCGATTCCGTTCGTCGCCGCCGCCGCAATCGTATTTATTTCGCTGTCGACGATCTACCTGGTATGGCCCCGGCAAACTTGTTTCCTGCTGGCACGTGCCACAGCCCCCTTCCTAAATCTCCCCAACGTTCAGGCGGTCGACCTCGTGGTTGAACCCGGCGATACCCTTGTTGCCGCAGGATCTTCCTTGAACGTTTCGCTTCGCACAGCCAACCCGGTCGTCTCCTTCGCACGGCTTCGCCAGGTGGATCGTCAAGGCCGTGTAACGGTCATGGAAATGGCTCCACTGCCGGCCTCAACCAATCAGCCGGGACGACGCTTTGCCGTCACCGTTCCCCGCATCCTGAACGACTTCCGGTATCGCGTTCAGGCCGGCGATGCACTCTCCCGGTATTTCACCGTCCGTGTGGCCATCCCCCCCGTCATTGAACACCTCGCCCTCCAATACAGCTACCCCGAATACTCACGCCTGAGCATCAAGCAGGAGCGTGACGGCTCCGGAACCATCCGGGCGCTTGCCGGCACCGCCGTATCCCTGTCGGCTCAAGTCAACAAACCCGCGCGCCAAGCCATACTTTTGGTGATGACCCCCACCCTGACTAACACCTTCACAGGACTTCTCCGCACGGAAGGAAAAATCAATTTTTATGATTTCAGTCTCACGTTACCAGGAAAACTGAACGGTAGTTGGACCATCCGACTGACTGACGAAATCAACCTGACCAACTCTCCATTCGAGCACCCTATACAGAGCATCCCGGACAATCCACCCGTGGTCACCCTAACCAGCCCCCTCACCCGTGAGCTGCACCTGAACCGCGAGGCCCGCCTCCCTATCACCTACCGGGCTGAAGACGATCACGGGTTAACCGCCGTGGCCCTTGTTTGCACTGTTTCGGGAATGACCAACGACCTGATCCGGTCCCTGCCCCTGCCGGATTCCTCGCCAGAAACAATTCCAAGAACCCTCAATGGAGAAACACTTATCGCGCTTGAGGACATCTGTTTCAGCAACGCGACACGCGTCTCCTTCCGCATCCGGGCGTTTGATAACCTCCCGAGGCCTTTCCAAGGTCCCCAGAGCACCGACTCGGAGCCCTGCACCATCCTCATTGATAATCAGGCGGCCTCCTGGACAGAACAAGTTCTGACCAGTCAGGATCAGCGCGTCCAACAGGGACTCAAGAAGGTCCGGGATCAACTCAACCTTGCCCGCGAACAGGCACGGGCCCTGGAAAAGCCGTTGGGCCAGCCCACCCTCCCCGACAGCACCACCCGCCAAATTGACACCCTTCAGGATACGCTGGCCTCCACCGACAACGGGCTGAGGAAAATCGCCGCTGATATTGACAAGGGCTTCTTTGAATCCATGGCCAGTAACCTGACCACACTTGCGGAAGGCCATATCAGCAAGGCGGAAAATATGGCGGGGCAAATCCGTCTTCTTGACACCCCCGCCGAGCGCACCGCCATCAACAGCAATATCACTGCGGAAATCACCACCTCGCTGGAGACCGTGGAGAAGGCTATTGAGAATCATGAAATTGCCAGGGCCGCAGTTCACCGCGCCGTGAAACTCGAGCAGTTGGCGAATAAACAGGCCGCCCTTGCGCAAGCCCGGCAAGACATGGACAACACCCCGCCCATCCCTTCCAGTAACACGACCGCCATCGCCCAGGCTGCTGCCGCCTCAAATGAGTGGAAGCGTGCCCAGAATCAGGTGGCCAATGAACTCGCCAAAGTCACCCGCGAAACCCCCGGCTCCGCAGCCCAGATTGCCGCGGCTATCAGTAACCGTACGACTCAAGCCGCCACTCAGGCCAATGACCTCGCGACGCGGCAGAAAGAGCTCGCGGCTTTAACAAAAGAAGAAACGGAGCGACTTCAGAAACAGGACAGCCAATGGCGCGAGCTCACCACTCGCCAGAATCAGTTGGCAGATCTTGCCCGCAACGAACCGCTGGCAGCGGCCCAAAGCGAAGCCATGCGAAATGCCGCCCGCGATCTGGAATCCGGAAAAACCGCACATGCCGTCGAAACCCAGGCCAACGTATCCGACGCCCTGAAACAGGCCGCTGATATACTGCGCCAGGCTGCCAACGCTCAACAGACCGCCGTGCCACAGGCTGCACAGCAGCAGTCTCAGGATTCTATCAAACCGAACCCCACGCGCGAACTCGCCGCCCGCGCGGCTGAACTGAATGCCGACCAGCAAGCCTCCGCCAACCCCAAACCTGAAGACCCCTCTGCAAAAGCCGCAACACAACAAGCAGCGCGGCAAGCACAGGAAGCCAGCAGCCTTGCCAAACTCGCCGCACTGAACGCCGGACAGGCTGCGGAGAGGGCCCAACAGACCGCTCAACAAATTGACCAAAACAAAGCCGCGACTCGCGAGGCCGCACAAGAGATCAGACAAACCGCACAAGCAGCGGCAGACCAGGCGAAACGAGCACAACAGGCGGCTCAAGCCGCCCAACATGAGGCCAATCAAGCCGCTGAGCTGGTTCAAAAATCAACTTACTCCACTTCCACACACGCCGCAGAAGAGGCGCTCGCCGAGACTGCGAAGTCAGCCGACTCAGCCACCGTCCATGCCAAGACGGCATCAGATGCGGCGTTGAAAGCCAGTGGACTCGCCGCACGGGCGGCGGAGATAAGAGCCAATCAGGAAGCTTCCTCCACCCCCAACTCTGCGGTTACCCCGGCAAAAAATGATACACAACAGGCGGCACAGCAGGCTCAGGATGCCCGTAAGCTGGCCCAGCAGTCGACCCAACGCGCCGAACAGGCGGCGGACAAAACCAGACAGGCAGTTCAACAAATCGAACAACAGCTTTCGCTGGCAAAGCAAACTGCAGTAAAGAGTTCACAGGCAGCGGAACAAGCGGCCCAACAAGCGCAACATGCCATGGGGAAAGCCAACGAACAGGAACTGATCAATGCCACTCAGGCGGCACGGCAGAAAGCTCTGTCCGCACAACAAAACGAGGACGCGGCACGCAAGGCCAGCAAGCAGGCACAAGGGTTATTGAAAGCAGCCGAGCAAGAGGTTCTGAAAGCTCAAAAAGCGACCGAGGATACCCAGCAAGCCGCTCAACAGGCAACTGAACAAGCCCAGAAAGGTGCCGCCGCCCCCACCCCGTTCGCCGCCGAACAGGCACAAGCCGCAACTGCCAGGACGGCAGCAGCAGCCACGGCCCATGCCGTGACTGCACAAGAAGCAGCCTTGAAAGCTGCAAAAATTGCCGAACGGGCGACAGACCTGAGTGCGGAACAGCAAGCCTCAGGAAAATCCCCGCTCGAAAACGCCCTGGCAAAAGCCGCCACGCAACAGGCCGCACAGCAAGCACAGGAAGATGCCAAACTTGCCCGGCAGGCAACGGTAAACGCCGGGCAGGCGGCTGAAAATACCAGGCAGACAGCCCAACAACTCGAACAACAGGCGGCGATGGCTAAACAAACTTCCTCAAAGAGTGCACAAACTGCCTCACAAGCCGCGCGACAGGCAAAACAAATCAACCAGTCCGCCGAAGTTCAGGCACAAAAAGCGCAAAATGCGGCTGAAGAAGCCCAGCAGGCGGCGAAAGAGGCAATTGATCAAGCGCAGAAGGCTGCTTCTGCCACGTCCCCACGCGCCACTGAACAGGCTCAGGACGAAACCCGTAAGGCCGCCGCCTTAGCCGCAACCAAGGCCTTGGCCGCAGAAGAGGCCGCGCTCAAAGCCAGTGACTTCGCCGCGCGTGCCGCAGGCTTGAAAGCCGAGCAACAGGACTCCAGTAAACTCAACCTTGAAAATGCCGCGACTAAGAACGCCACTCAACGTTCAGAACAGCAAGCTCAAGACGCCCGCCGGATGGCCCAACAAGCTGCCAAAATCGCCGGTGAGGCGGCAGAACGCGCCAAACAGTCAGTCCAACAGGCCGCACAAGAATTGGCCACAGCCCAGGAAGCCGCCGCTAAAGGCTCACAAACAGCTGAACAAGCGGCACAACTGGCCCAGCAATCCAAGGGTACCGCCAACGAACAAATCATGACTCAAGCTGCTCAGACCGCCCAGAAAAATGCGCAGACCGCGAAGCAGAACGAAGTCGAAGCGCGTGCGGCTGCAGAGCAGGCAAAGCAAGCCACCCAAGCCGCAGAACAACAGGTGCAAAAATCACAGCAGGCGGCTCAAGCGGCCCAGCAAGCCGCTCAACAGGCAACTGAACAAGCCCAGCGGGGAGCCACCGCCAACTCCACGCGCGCCGCCGAGCAGGCACAGGCAGAAACGGCCAAGGCGGCCGCCGCCGCCACCGCCAACGCCGTAGCCGCCCAGGAAGCGGCGCTAAAGGCCAACGAGTTTGCCACCCAGGCAGCAGGTATCAAGACCAATGCCCAAGTTACCGCCGCCATTGCGCCGAAATTCGGAAATGTCTCGGCGAAAGCGTCCGCACAACGAGCCGCGCAGCAAGCTCAGGAGGCCAACAAGATTGCCCAACAAGCAGCAGAGGCCACAAAGCAGGCAGCAGAAAAAGCCCGGCAGGCAGCCCAACAAATCGATCAACAGGCAGCCACCGCCCAACAGACGGCGGCCCGAAGTGCTCAGGCCGCTCAGCAGATTACTCAGCAGGCAACTCAAGCCAAGGGTAAACCCGACGAACAGGCAATGGCTCGCGCTGCTCAGACCGCACAGCAAAACGCCCTGGCCGCCAAACAAAATGAAGCCGCAGCCCGGGACGCCTCACAGCAGGCAAAACAATCCGTCCAGTCCGTGAATCAACAGGTTCAAAACGCACAACAGGCGGCTCAAACGGCCCAGCAAGCAGCCCAAAATGCCATCGAGCAAGCCCAGAAGGCCGCCGCTTCAACCTCCACACGCGCCGCCGAACAGGCTCAATCAGAAGCCACGAAGGTGACGTCCACAGCTACCGCCAATGCCGTGGCCGCAGCCGAAGCGGCATTGAAAACCAGCGAAATTGCCGCGCGGATCCTTCAACAAAACAATGCGCTAAAGTTGTCAGAACTGGCCCGGCAGCAAGCGGAACTTCACCGCGAAGCCGCCAACCTGATTACAGGAAAAGAGAACGCAAAAGATTTACTGAACGCAAACCTCTCACGACAGGCGGGCGAACAGCAGCAGAAATTAGCGGATGAAACCGATGCGCTGGCACGTGAATTGAATAAGGAGCCCCCTCCCACCCGCGCGGCGATACAGGCAACCCGGGCGGCAGATACGGCCCGTCAGACCGCCTCTGAAATGCAAAAAGGTGACCTGCCACAAGCAAGTTCATCCGCGACGGAAGCCAGTCAGGCCATGAATCAACTCGCCGATACGCTTCGCTCCGCAACCACAGCGACCGCCTCAGACCGGCTCGATAAACGTGCAGAACTCGCCCGTCTTGCCCAGCAGGCCGACACCCTCTCAAAACAGCAGGCACAACTGGGACATCTGATGGGTGCCCTCGCCGAGAACAGGCCACACGATGCCTTGCAACAACAGCAGGAACAATTGGGCGGAGAGGCGAAAGAACTCACCCAGGAAGCCAACGTACTCCATGAACAAGCGAACGATGTTCTGGCACAATCCCAGATTGGCCCCAAAACAGCACAGGCGGCCCAGGAATTAAACCGGGCAACCCAATCTGCAGAACAATCCGCCAAACGATTCATCGAGGCAACCGGAAAGGATGATGATTCCGGGCGCAGGGCCTCAGCCCAGGAACAACAACAGGCTGCCAGCCAAACCCTTCAGAACCAGCAGAACGCCGCCCAATCACTGCAACAGGCCTCCGCTCAATTGCAACAGGTTGCCAGTGCTGCGGGTTCCCCTCAAACGCCCAGGGCGGCCCCTGGCCAGCAACCCGCCGCCTCGCTGGCAGCTCAGGAAGCCATCGCCCAAGCCTATCAGTCGGCCAAACAGGCGGCGGAAAGTTCACAAGTATCTGCCGCCGCACAGTCCGCCACTCAACTGGCGCAAGCCGCTCAACTGGCTGCCGCCGATGCTCAAGCCTCAGGCGCCAACGCACGCCCTGCGACCCTCCAATCGGCCAGTCTTAACAGTGACGGCAAAAACGATACCTCACAGGCCTCCGAAGGGGTCCCCTCCTTTGCACGACGTATGGGGCTAAAACTTCAGGATTGGCTCCGTCTGCACGGTGAATTGAAAGACGATGTGCTCAAGGCGGCCAATAATGAAGGCCCCGAAGAATACCGCCCCTTAATCCAGCGCTATTTCCATGAGGTTTCCGGTCATGGAGAAGAGGAGTAATATGAATATCTTCACACGATTACTTGGACTGGCAACGCTCACTCTCCTGCTGGCCTCCTCGTCCAACGCTGCACCCTCTGTGATACAAGATGTAAAGTATCAACGCGCGTTTGATGAGGCGGTGGATAAAGGGCTCTCCTTCCTCGCCAAATCACAAACAAAAGATGGGGCGATCGGAGAAAAGCAGTCACCCGCCATCACATCTCTGGCCGTCATGGCATTTCTGGCCCGGGGCCATACACCGGGACTTCCTCCCTATGGCGATGTGATCAATCACGGCATAGATTTCATTCTCACAACCCCGGACACGAAAGGCACGATGATGGGCGGCCAGGGCCAGATGTATAGCCACAACATCGCCTGCCTGATGCTCTCGGAAGTCTCCGGCATGGTGGATCCGGAACGCCAGGCCAGGATCGATGCGATTCTGCCAAGGGCCATCCGCATCATATTGGACGCCCAGGATGTCAATAAGCCCGAGTCCATGGCTGGCGGCTGGCGCTATCAGCCCACCAGTACCGACAGCGATATCTCCCTTGCCGGCTGGGCCTTGGCGGCCTTGCGCTCGACCCGGAACAATGGCGCACCAGTGCCCAAGGAGGCGATTGATAAAGCCGTGAAGTTCATCCTCCGCTGCCGGACCCAGGACAATGGGTTCGCCTACCAGCCCGGTGGCGGGGCCAACCTGGCCCGTACAGGAATCGGCCTCCTCTGCCTGGAACTATCCGGAAGGCACCGCGAAGATGTCACGCTTAAGGCGGGGCAGTATATTATTAATCAGTTCAAAAAAGACTCACCGTTCAGTGGCGATTCTGGCCGCTACTATGCCCTGTACTATGTGGCCAACGGGATGTTCCAGCTGGGTGGTCCGGAATGGGAAGCCTTTGCCCCGATCCTCTATGACACCATTCTTAAAACGCAGTCAAAAGACGGTTCATGGCCAATCTCGGGCAGCCATGATAAAGATATCACCTATTGCACCAGCATGGCCATTCTCTCCCTGAGTGTCTCCTACCGCCAGCTCCCCATCTACCAACGGTAGAGATTCCTCATAAATATCCAAGAAGCATGTGGCATCGAATGTTTTAGTTAAAAGACATTTGACACCGACACACGGAATTGTGGTACTTTTTGAAGACATTAGAAAAAGAACGCATCACTATGGATATCAAGCATCATATTCGCGAAGCCCAACGCAAGATTATCAACAACCTGATAACCTGTGAGTTACTGATCGCTGACCTCTACTCAGAGTTCGGGCGGACAAATCAGGAAATGTCTGAATTCTGGCAGGACCTTGCGCTTGAGGAAAAAGAACATGCCGCTCAACTCACATCGGTGGTTCACCTTCAGGGAAAGGGCCTGATTTTTCAGGATATTGGACGGTTCGACACCGTTGCGATGGCACCCTTAATGGACATGGTTAAAAAGGAATTAGAATCAGCACGTCTAACGCCCCCCTCTCCCATACATGCCCTTTCAGTTGCTCTGGACGTGGAAACATCACTGATTGACTCACATTTCTACGAAATCGTGAAAGCCGATTCCCCTGAATATCAGGCTATTGCCCGCGAGCTTGGAGCGGATACGAAGCAGCATGTCGAAAAGGTGCGAGCCAAGTTCATTGCATGCCATCACAAGGATTCCAGGAAAAAGTAACCAACCTTCCGCCCCTAAGCTTAGAGGCGGGAATGAATGCCACCAGCTCCGTATCAGCCAACGGTAACCGGAATAGACTCATGCCCCCCCTCGAACAACCCAGTTCCATAGACACCGTGAACATCCGTCCCTATCAGGCCAGTGACCGGAGTGCCATCCGGCATATCTGCGCTGAAACGGCTGCTGCGGGCGAGCCGCTGGAAAACTTCTTTTCAGACCGGGAATTGGTTAGTGACCTTGTAACACGATATTATACCGACTTCGTCAGCGATTATTCCTGGGTTGCCGAACTCAATGGACAACTAGTCGGGTACCTGACGGCTGCCCCTGACACCCATGCTTTCAGAAAAAGTCTCCACTGGAGCATCGGCCCACAAGCCTTCCTTCTGGCGCTCGGGCGGGGGCTTCTTTTCAAGTCGACAACCTGGGCCATGGCGGGAGCCTTAATAAAGCGAAAAGGTCAATGTATCCGCCCCCCTTTCCACGTGCCGGAGAATTACCCCGCCCACCTCCATATCAACCTCTTGAAGCAGGCACGAGGCCACCATACCGGCTCTAAACTGATTTCATTGCTGCTGCAAAAGCTCAAGACCAATCATGTCCCGGGCGTCCACGCCACTGTTCTCGCCAATAATGCCGGGGCCTGCGCATTTTTTGAACGGATGGACTTCAAGCCGATTTTTGAATACGATGAAACCCTGCCGGCTAACAAGGGAGTTCGCGATGTTCATGTTATCGTATTTGGAAAAGCGGTTCGTTAAAAAACGGAGTTGCAGCGCGCGTTTACTCCTCCTCGCCCTCATCACAGTCCCCTTGCTGGCCACAGCCGAACGGCTCTCTTCAGGCCCTGTAACGCTTTGCAACACTGACCGCATTCTCATCCTCGCCCCGCACCCAGATGATGAAGTCATTGGATGCGGAGGAGTCATTCAGCAAAGTGTCGCCATGAAGCTTCCCGTACGGGTGGTCTATTTCACATATGGGGACAATAATGAATGGTCCTTTCTAATTTACCGCAAACATGCCGTACTGGCCCCCGGAGCCGTCAAACAGATGGGCCTGATCCGTCATAATGAAGCGGTGGTGGCGGCGGAAACGTTGGGGCTATCCACCAACCAACTCACGTTTCTGGGCTATCCCGACTTCGGGACCCTCCGCATCTGGATCAACCACTGGGGCGATAGCCCTCCTGCCGAAGGGATGATGACTCACGCCACTGCAGTACCCTATGCCAATGCCTTGCGGCCCGGGGCACCTTACCGAGGGGAAGAAATCGTCAAGGATCTCACCAGCGTGATACGCGCCTTTATGCCAACCAAGATTTGCGTTTCACACCCGGCCGATTTCAACGTGGATCACCGGGCACTTTATTGCTTTACACAATTGACCCTGTGGAATCTTGAAAGTGAGATTCGCCCTGAAGTTTTCCCTTACATGGTCCATTTTCCCCGCTGGCCCAATCCGCGCGGCAACCACCCCGGCCTCCCCCTCAAACCGCCAGCGTTTTTCGAGGACGATATTGCCTGGCGCGATTTCAGACTGACGCCGGAGTTGATTGCCGGCAAGGAAAAAGCGTTGCGGGCACACCGGTCCCAATTTGAATATGCCGCACACTATCTGGAATCATTCATGCGAACCAATGAGCTTTTCGGAGATTTCGAAAGAATCGTCTTCCCGGCTCCGATCACGACCCGCTCCAAGGTGAGCCTGTTGCCAACCGCGCCCCCCCGGCCTGATGAACGTGATGAGGAAAACCATTTAACCGAATCTGAACGCAATGGTTTCGTTGGTCTTGAGTGGCGCCATATCCAGTTGGAAACCAATGCCGTCAAATTATCCATTAACCTGTCGCGCCCTCTGGGCGAAGCGGTATCAGCAGCTATCCAGGTTTTCGGGTACCGCCACGATGTCCCCTTCGAACTGATGCCTAAGATCCGGGTGGAGATCGGCCTCCTGGGAAATACCGTCCACAACCAGAACCTTTCACTACCAACCAATAGAATCAGAGTTTTGCACCATATGCGGGACATTGAAGCCGAGATCCCTCTCGATCTCCTGGGGTGCCCCGAACGCCTGTTTGTCTGCGCCCGAACCTACCTGGGAGAAATCCCCCTCGACTGGGTCTCCTGGCGCCTCGTGGAACTTAAATGAGCGTCAGTCATTCTTCTTGCGTCTCGCTTGGCATCCTTGGTAATTTTCACAGCGGAAAGGTTATTCTAAACACATGGAGTCAATCATCACCAATGTTGCGCATCGGCCGCGACGCAGTTTGTGCCTGGAGCGTTCCCGTGAGCTGGAATTGGAACGGCTTAAACGCTTGTCCGTACAGGCGAGAATAGAAACGGCGCTGACCATGAGCACCCGTTTCGCGTGGCTCAAACCGCAACCCAAGGATAACTGACCCGTGAACGATCCTGAAGCCATCCTGCGTGCCGCGGAAGGTGTCATCGGCATCCTTAAGGGGCATCGCATTGACGCCGTGGTGATCGGCGCCGTGGCGCTCGCCGCCCACCACTACGTGCGACAAACGGAAGATCTCGACCTGGGGGTGAATGCCGACCTTCCGACGATGCGGGCGCTCACAGAATCGCTCCGCAAGGCGGGCTTCACGGCTGAACTGAGGGAGCCTGACGGCGACGATCCCTTGGGAGGCGTCATCGATGTGAGCGGCCCCTTTGGCCTCCTGCAAATCATCAGTTACGCGAACAGATTCCCGGCGGTGATTGAAGACGCCTTGCGTCTTTCGAATCTTGTGGTGAGGGAGGGCAGTCCGCTCAGGATCGTCCCAATCCCCCATCTTGTCGCTCTTAAACTCTATGCCGGCGGCTACAAATCGAAAGCCGACATCGTCGAGTTATTGGCCCGTAATCCCGATTTTGACCTGAACGAAATCCGGACGGTGTGCGAACAATACCGGCTCGAGGGCCTTGACGAACTTCTCTCGGAATCATCTCGCGGGCAATCCCGATGACTTCCTTTGCTTGGACAATTAGAATTGAAACTTTTTTTATTTACCCTGATGAGTAAACGGAACCTGCTTAAGGAGATCGAACATGGCTAAGAAAGTTTCTGGACTGGATGAGATTCTCGGGCGTTGGCGGACGGAAATCAAGGGAAAGCGCCGCCGCATCATTTCCTTCGAGGAGACCGTCGACATCAAGATTAACTCCCTGAACAAGCTGATCTTTACAGATGTCGAACCGTTAAATGGTTGGGAGTTCAAACATTTCAAATATACCCGCCAGCGCGAGCGTATCGCGATCGACGACGAGTGGCGTCCGATTTCCGTGGGCGAGCGTTGGGGTGGTCCCGACATGAGTGCCAAGTTCCGGTGCAATGGCCGGATGCCCGCCCGTTTCAAGGGCAAGACGGTTGTCCTCAAGGTCTATTTCAGCTGAGACACGTTGCTCTACGTAAACGGCAAGCCCTATCACGGCATCGACCCGTTTCGGGATACTGTATTTTTGACCAATCACGCCAATGGCGACGAAAGTTATGAGTTCGAGGCCGAGTCCTACATCATGTGGCATTTCGGCGAAGACGAGATCAAGACGCTGGAAATCTCGCAACTGGCCGTGATGGATGTTGAAATGAAAGACATCTACTGGGATTTCCGCGCCGCCTACAATGTCATGATGGTGCCCAATCAGGATCCTGACCTGGTGGAATTCCTCAAGGCCGGCTTCATCAAGGCCATCGAGCCGATCGACCAAAATGAGAAAGATATGGATGCACGGCGCGCCAATGCCCGGAAAGCCCGTGATATCCTGCGCCGCGAAATCTATGAAACAGATCGCTTCCAGAAGGAAGGACTGATTCATCTGGCCGGAAACTCCCACCTGGACGTGGTCTTCCTGTGGACTCATGCCGAGTTCGTGCGCAAGCTCGGGCGTACCCACGCGACCGCCCTGCGGCTGCTGGCACAATACCCGGAGTACACCTTCTCCCAGAGCCAACCGCTCATGTACGAGGAGATGAAGAATAACTATCCGGAGATGTACGAGGAAGTTAAGCAGATGGTGAAGGCTAAGCGGTGGGAAGTGATCGGCGCCTTCTGGGTCGAGCCTGACTGCAACCTGATTTCAGGCGAATCGTTTACCCGTCAGATTCTGTACGGAATCGATTTTGTGGAGCGTGAGTTCGGGGTCACCCCGCGAACCTGCTGGTGCCCGGACGTTTTTGGCAACGCCTGGACCATGCCCCAAATTCTGGCCAAGAGTGGGCTGAAGTACTTTGTGACGCACAAAATGGGCGTCTGGAACGACACCAACCCCTGGCGGAAAAACACGTTCTGGTGGCAGGGCCCGGACGGCTCGCGCATTTTCTCGCTGATGCCCCCAACGCACTTTATCGGCTCGATCGAGGCCGACCATCTGGCTGAGCACTGGAAGAACTTCGGGGACAAGAAGACCATTGGCGAAAGTCTCTACAACTTCGGTTGGGGTGATGGCGGTGGTGGGCCGGATGTGGAAATGCTGGAGTATCAACGCAGATATGCGAACTTCCCCGGCGTGGTTCCGACCAAGCCTTCATTCGTCGAAGAGGCGTTGGATCGCATGTACGAGAAGGGCAAGGACGCCGACCTGCCGGTCTGGAACGATGAACTCTATCTGGAAGAGCACCGCGGGGTACATACCACCAAAGCCCGCCTCAAAAAGCTCAACCGCATTTGTGAAAACCTGTATCGTAACGCCGAACTCTTCAGTGTGTTGAGCGGCCGCGTCTATCCGCGCGAAACGCTGGAACAGGGTTGGAAGATTGTGCTGACCAATCAGTTCCATGATTCGCTGCCAGGCTCCCACATTTCCCCTGTTTATCAGGATCTGCTGGAAGCCTATGACAAGACGCTCGCTATCGGCAACGAGGTGCTGGGCCAGTCCCGCGTAGCGATAGTCCGCCGCGTGCATACGTCTGGCGAAGGGCGTGCCCTGGTCGTGTTTAACAGCCAGCCATTTGTCCGCAATACCATCGCATCGGTGGAGTTGGAACCCGCAAACGTCCACGTGATTGATAGTGAAGGGCATGAAGTCCCTTGCCAGTTTATCAAACACTATGAGACCGGACGCAGCGTCATGCTGTTTGAAGCGGACGGGGTTCCTGCCGTCGGGTACAAGGTGTTCCGCCTGATCCAGGGAACAGGCAAAACCAGCTTCAAGCCTGTTTCCGTCAGCCGGACGTTACTGGAGAACGATCTGGTGCGGGTGACCCTGAACGGCGAAGGGGAAATTGTTTCGCTGGTGGATAAACAGACGGGACATGAATGTATTGATGCCGGCAAGCGCGGTAATGTCCTGAAGCTTTACGAGGATGTGCCGGGTAACTATGAGGCGTGGGATATTGCTCCAACTTATACCAAGGTCACGTTTGATGTTTCAGGCGCGACCGTGGAAGTACTGGAAAATGGCCCGGTCCGTTCGGCCGTTCAAGTCTCGCGATCGTTCCGCGGTTCGAAGATGACCCAACGGATTGTGCTCACCCGCAATTCTGCCCGCGTTGATTTCGAAACATGGGTGGATTGGCATGAACAGCAGAAGTTGCTGAAGATCCGTTTCTTCACCAATATTGTGACGCGACTGGCGACGTATGATATTCCCTATGGCAATATCCAGCGCAGCAGTTACCGGAACAATTCGTTCGATGAGGCCAAGTTCGAGGTATCAGCCCATTACTGGATGGATCTCTCGCAGCATGATTATGGTTTAAGCGTCCTGAACAACTGCAAGTATGGACATGAAGCCTTCGACGGCATGATGTCACTCTCGCTGTTGCGCGGTCCGCTCAGTCCCGACCCGCTGTCGGATCAGGAGCAACACTGGTTCACCTACTCGCTCTACCCGCATAACGGGAGCTGGGCTGAAGGGGGAACACACCAGCAGGCGCTGGACCTGAATGATCCTGTTGGCGTGGTGGTGTGCGATGGGCACAAAGGCGAACTGCCCCCGATTCACGGGTTTATTTCCGTGGATGCGCCCAATGTGACGCTGGAGGCCCTGAAGCAGGCGGAGAAGAGCCATGATGTTGTGATCCGTTTGCTGGAGCGGTATGGCGCGACCCGCCCGGTGACCGTGACCTTTGATAAGGCGCTACGTACGGCGACGGAGTGCAATCTGCTCGAACGTGAGGATGTCCCGGTTAAAATGGACGGTAAGACGTTGACCTTTGAGATCAAACCTTACGAGATACGAACCTTTAAGGTGCGGTTCGATTGACCGTAGAGGCCGGTCACAACGTCCGGCTATCATAAGCCCAATGCAAGAGGGCCTGACGCTGGCGCGGGCGGCAACTTACGTCTCCCGCCGGGCAGGCTTTCTTGAGCTGGGCCACATGGCGGGTCATCGCTGCCCAGCGCTTGATCTGGCGGTTGTCGTCGGGACATCGCCGTCCCATGTAATACCGGCAGTACCATTGGAACCAGCCCCGTGGATCATCCGGGTAGATCCAGTCCTTCTCCATCCAATAACTCAGGGGTTTCGAAGCATTGACGCCAAAATAATTCAGTTTGGGATTACGCTTATCGGGGCTCAGCTTCGCTCTCAAGAACCAGGAGCGGGGAAATTCCTCCTGACAATCGGTCATGTATTTCCCGCCGAAAACGCCCATTTCGAGCATTTGTTTTGGCGATAATTCAGGATCAAAGGCAGGCAGAAAATTCCACCCCACCGGCTCTGTCAACCAGTAGACAAAGCCGGACTGCATCCGGTCGTTGACAACAATTTTTCGCTTTTCCATCAGCCCTTGAGTTTCAGGGCGATGCGGGCCACATGAGCACCCTGAAAACGGGCACCAGCCAGTTCGTTCTCGCTGGGCATCCGTTCACCCTGGCCACCCGTGATGGTTGACGCGCCATAGGGGCTGCAACCGGTCACCTCGGCAAAACCAAGTTGTCCTGCAAAGGCATAAGGCAGCCCGACCACGATCATCCCCTGGTGCAACAGCGTGGTGTGAAAGTTGAGAATCGTTGATTCCTGTCCGCCATGCTGTGAGGCTGAGCTGCAAAATACGCTCCCCGGCTTACCGATCAGCGCGCCTTTCATCCAAAGCCCGCCAGTAGCATCCAGAAACTGACGCATCTGGCCGCACATATTGCCGAAACGGGTCGGGACGCCAAAGATAATAGCGTCTGCGGCAGCAAGGTCATCCACGGAAGCAATCGGGATATGCGCCATCTTTTTCTGGGCCTCAACAGCCCCCATCTTGCCCAACACCTCTTCCGACAGAGTTTCCGGCACACGCTTTATGACGACATTGCAACCGGCCACTCCCCGAACGCCCTCAGCGACCGCTTCTGCCATTTTGTAAATATGGCCGTACAGACTGTATTCAACAATTAAGACGTTACACATAGTCACTTCCTCCTGCAGGTTCGATAATTTTTGAACCACACCGAATCAGTTCTTAATGCATTTTGACTATACCAGAGCCGGGACGGATGCACACCCCAAAAAGCATCAGGACAAGGCATCGGGACGCTTGCGCCTCAAAACGGCTGTCAATCTCAACCGGTTATACCGCTGCTCCAATAGCCCCATCACTATCAGTAGCACGGTCACCCCCGGTCCCACTCTACAATCTTGCGGCACACATTCTGGCCGCACAATACGACCATCGGCATTCCGCCACCGGGATTAACGGAGCCGCCGACAAAAAACAAATTGGCATAGCGCGCATCCTGCTTGGGTGCCTTGAATCCGAAATTTTTCCACTTATCCGCCACCACCCCGTAGATGGAACCCCGGTTCGAGTAATACTGCCGCTGAATGTCACGGGGCGTCCACACATGCTCAAACACAATGTGCTTGCGCAAGTCCGTCAGACCCATACGCTCGAGTTTGAGGATGACCCGATCCTTAAAAGCCATGTAGTCCGCGTCGGTCAGCGGTTGCTTCTCATTCAGGCAGGGAATGTGGGGCAGGATTTTAAGACAGTCACACCCTGGCGGCGCCACCGTCGGGTCGGTCTTGGAAGCGGCCACCAGATAGATGGTAGGATCGTCGGAGAGAACCCCCTTTTTAAAGACCGCATCAAAGTGTGCCCGCTGCTCGCCCGAATAAAAGAAGTTATGGTGTGCGAGTTGCGGGTAGCTGATATCCAGGCCCAGGTCAAGGATCAGCCCCGAACAGGCGGGCTCGAAACGCCGGAGTCGCCGTTGCGCCGCGACATCCGGCGGCAACAGTTTCTGGTGGGCGGGAATAACCTCCATATTGGAGACGATTATCTCCGCCTCGTGTTGCCCGCCCTCAGAGGTGGTGATGCCTATCACCCGGTTGCCTTGCGTCCGGATCTTTGCCACCTCGGAGTTCAGATGCACGGGAATCCCGAGTTCATCCATCAGCCTGCGTAATCCCAATGCGATGTTGTAAAGCCCCCCATCCACATACCAGAGATCGTACCGGAACTGGATCGTGGGCAGGCAGTTCATGAACGCGGGGGCATCGTAGGCGGAGGATCCCACATACTTGATAAAATAATCAAGCACATCGCGCACATGCGGTTCATCAATGAACCGTTCCACGCCCCCGTGCATCGTGCGGAAAAGATCAAACTTCAGGAAATCCAAAAGTCCATAGAACCGCTGAAAATCGCGCACGTTGTCCAGCCCGCGCTCAAAGTAGCCCTTATTAACGAGGTCGTAAAGCTGCCCCGCATAGTCTAAGAATTTTTTGAATTGCCCCGGATCCTGCCCGACCTTGCGCAACTCTTTTTCCATGAGGTCAGCCTCAGGGACCAGATCGAGCACTGTCCCGTCTTCGAAAAAGTTGCGCCAATGGGGCCGCAGCGGCCGGATCGGGATATAGTCGGCCAGCCGCCGGCCCGACATCTGGAAAAGCCGTTCGAAGATATGGGGAAGCGTGAGAATGGAAGGGCCCAGATCGAACGTATAGCCCCGCCCGCTGAGGACGTTCAGTTTACCGCCGATCTTCGCGTTCTTTTCAAAGACCTCCACGGCATAACCCTCCTGGGCCAGCGAAATTGCCGCCGATAGTCCGCCCAGGCCAGCCCCGATGACAATCACTTTTTTGCGCTTCGGTGTACTCATAACTTCTCCTCTTTCTCCCGCCATGATGTCGTGGCTCCCCTCACTCTGTTCGCTCGGCGATAGATTTCAAAGCAAGCTTATCACGCGGGTTCGCCTCCAACGCTTTTCGATAAAATGTCTTATACAATATCCTTGACGGGAAGCGACGATATTTCGTTCCCTGTCCCATGACTGCACATTCATGGTTGACGCAGGCGCAAGCATTCCGGGACAAAGGCACCGCCCGCTCCCTGACCTACCGGCGGGCGCAACTCCACATTCTGGCGTCTGCGATTGAGTCCTTCGAAGGCGATATTCTTGACGCCCTGCACCGGGATCTGGGCAAACCGGTCATCGAGGCCTATGCCTCCGAAATCGGTTTTGTTCTCGCCGACATCCGTTACGCCTTGAAACATCTCGACGATTGGGGCAGCCCCCAGCGCCGCCGCACTCCCCTTTGGCTCAAGCCAGGCTCCAGCCACGTTCACCCCGAACCCTACGGCGTAGCCCTCATCATCGGCCCCTGGAACTACCCCTTCGCCCTGGCCCTCTCGCCGCTGGTGTCCGCCGTGGCGGCGGGAAACGGCGTATGTGTCAAGCCGTCCGAATACGCACCGCATGTCTCGGGTGTGATCGCCCGGCTCCTGCGTGACCATTTCCAGCAGGACTATATCACCGCGGTGGAAGGCGATGCGACCCGCGCCCGGGAACTGGTTTGCCAACCGTTCGATAAAATCTTCTTCACCGGCAGCACTGCCGTGGGGCGTCTGGTGCTGGCGGCGGCAGCCCCGAACCTCACGCCCGTCACTCTGGAACTGGGCGGAAAATCACCCTGCATTATCTGCGCTGATGCCGACCTACAGGTTGCGGCCCGCCGGATAGTCCAGGGAAAATTTCTCAACGCCGGTCAAACGTGTGTGGCTCCGGACCATGTCTGGGTTCAGGCGGAGTTACTGAAACCCTGGCTCGAACACCTCACCCGAACCCTGCGTGAGTTCTATGGCCCCGACCCGAAGCAAAGTCCGGATTATGGGCGCATCGTCAACCCCTCCCACCTGAACCGCCTGACGGCCTTTCTTAAGCAGGGCCACCTCGAGTGCGGCGGGCAATATGACGAAAGCGACCGCTACCTCGCCCCTACCGTCCTCACCGCCATCCCACTAACCGCCCCCGTCATGCAGGAGGAGATTTTTGGACCCATCCTGCCGGTCCTTCCGTTTGAAAAACTGGATGACGTCATAAGCCACCTCCGTAGCCAGCCGCGGCCTCTGGCGCTTTACGCCTTTACCGGCGAACGGGCCACCCAGGAACGCCTGCTCGCCGAAACCCACTCGGGTGGCGTCTGCTTCAATGATACCCTGAGCCACATCCTCAGTCGTGACCTGCCGTTCGGCGGCCTCGGGGAAAGCGGTATGGGCGCCTATCACGGAAAGGCGGGCTTTGACACCTTCACCCATTATCGGAGCGTGTTGACACGTTCCTCGCACTTTGACCCGGGTCTGGCCTATCACCCTTCCCGGATTTCTCTTGTCACCTTGAAACGATTCCAGCATTTTTTTATGAGCAACTAAGGAGTCAACCCATGCCAGCCCAAAAACATATCGTTATCGTAGGCGGAGGCCCCGGAGGGCTCACCACGGCCATGATTCTCGCCCACCGGGGATTCAAAGTTACCCTCTTCGAGGCCCAGCCCGCCGTGGGCGGCCGGAATGCAGCCATTAAATCAGGCCCTTATGTGTTTGACGCCGGCCCCACATTCCTAATGTTGAAAGACGTACTCGACGAGGTCTTCCTGGAGGCCGGGGCGACCACTGACAGTCTGATGGACATGCGCCGGCTGGACCCCATGTACCGGCTCCACTTCGCCGACAAAACCATCGACACCTCGATGAATCGTGAACGGATGAAAGCCGAAATTGCCCGCGTTTTCCCAGGCCGCGAGAATCACTATGATGAGTTCATGAGCCGCGAAGCGGTGCGATTCAAGAAACTTTACCCCTGCCTGCAAAAATCCTACCATACCCTGTCTTCATTGTTCTCCGGCAGCCTGATCCAGGCGCTCCCCCACATGGCGCTAGGCCGTAGCTTATTCTCGGAAGTCATGAAGATCTTCGGGGATAAGGACCTGGCGCTCTCCTTCACTTTTCAATCCAAATATCTGGGCATGTCTCCGTGGGAATGTCCGGGAATGTTCGCGATGATTCCCTATATCGAACACGCCTATGGCATCTACCACCCCATCGGCGGCCTGAGTCGGATCTCCGAGTGCATGGCCGACGTCGCCCGCCGTAATGGGGCCGACATCCATCTCTCCACACCCGTCGAGGAAATCGTCGTACGTAACGGAGTGGCTGTAGGCGTCCGCCTGACCAGTGGCGACGTCGTGGAAGCCGATGAGGTCGTCATCAACGCCGACTTCGGGCATGCTGCCACCCGGCTCTTCGCACCTGGCGCCCTGCGAAAATACACACCTCGTAAAATGAAAAGCATGAAGCTCTCCTGCTCCACGTTCATGATGTATCTCGGGTTGGATAAGAGCTACGACTCCCCTCATCACGAGATTGTATTCGCCCGCGATTACCGGGCCAACATCGATCGCATTTTTAACGGAAAGGAACTGTCGGGCGATCTTTCGTTTTACGTGCGCAACGCCAGCGTGACCGACCCCACCCTTGCGCCCGCCGGCCACTCCGCCCTGTACATCCTGGTCCCCGTGCCTAATTTACGCGGGGCCATCAATTGGGACGAGCGCCGGATCGCTTATCGCGAAATGACACTCGACGCCGTCGAGGCGCGCACGGGCATGAAACTCCGGAACCATATTGTCACCGAGACACTCGTGACCCCGGCGAACTGGAATCAAGACTATCACGTTTACGAGGGAGCCACCTTCAATCTGGCTCACAATCTGGGCCAGATGGTGTACCTGCGGCCACGCAATAAATTTGAAGACGTTGACCACTGTTATCTGGTCGGCGGCGGAACCCACCCGGGGAGCGGGCTGCCAACCATTTACGAATCAGGTCGTATCTCCGCCAACCTGATCTCGCGCCGCCACGGGGTCCCGTACGTATCAGGCAATCTGGAAGTCTGAACACCTACCCGATCGCCACGGAGCCTGTTTCACCGGTACGAATCCGCAGGCAATCCTGCATGTCGAACACGAATATTTTACCATCCCCAGTCTGCCCCGTACGCGCTCCCTCAGTGATGGCATCCATGGCGGGCTTCAAAAACTCATCATTGACGGCAATCTCGAGCTTCACCTTTTTGAGCAGGGTGCCGGCTTCTTTATGGCTCCGGTAGACCTCGGCGATTCCCTTCTGACGGCCCCGGCCCACCACGTTGGATACGGTCACCAATTGAATATCTTTCGCCAACAACAAGGCGAGCACCTCATCGAGTCGATCCGGCTGAATGATTGCAATTATGTACTTCATGGTTACTCCTCTTAATCCAATACGGTATATCCTGACTCACGATGCTGGGTAAGATCCAGCCCAATCGCCTCTTCATGTTCCTTCACGCGCAGGCCGATCACAAAATCAACCACCTTAAACAACACCAGGGACATGACGAACGAATAGACCATCGTGATACCCACCGCTTTCAATTGGATCCAAAGCTGCATCGGATTTCCATAGAAAAGACCACTCACACCCGCGGGATTAACCGATTGCGTGGCCCAGATGCCCACCGCAATGGTTCCCCAGATACCGCCAATCCCGTGTACGCCGAAAGCGTCCAGGGAATCATCGTACTGGTATTTGGCCTTCAAAGCGGTCACCGCCAACCAACAGATGATCCCGGACAGCAAGCCAATCCAGATGGCCCCCGATATCGCGACATAGCCCGCCCCGGGCGTCACTGCGGCCAACCCGGCCACCGCACCCGTGATCATTCCCAACGTCGTCGGCTTGCCGAATTTCACCCAATCCAGAATCGACCAGATGAGCCCGGCTGCGGCACCCGCAATATGGGTACACATAAACGCGTTAACGGCCACATGATTGGCGGCCAAGGCACTTCCGGCATTAAAGCCAAACCAGCCGAACCACAGCAACCCGGCGCCCAGGACGGCCACGGGCAGATTATGAGGCGGCGAGATGGCATCGGGAAAGCCCTTGCGCTTGCCCAACACGATGACCGCAGCCAGAGCGGCCATACCAGCATTGATGTGAACCACAATGCCCCCGGCAAAATCCACGGCCCCCATTCCTCCCTGAGTGCCCAGAAAACCACCCTGCCCCCAAACCCAATGTGCCACGGGATCATACACCAGCGTCGTCCACAATAGACTGAAGACAACAAAGGCGGCAAACCGCATACGCTCGGCAAAGGCACCAATAATCAAGGCCGGCGTAATGACTGCAAACATCATTTGGAAGATTACAAAGGCGGTATGAGGAACTGTCGGGGCATAAGAGGACGCTTCCATCCCCACATTCTTTAAGCCTACCCATTCCAGACTTCCCACGATCCCGAACAAATCAGGGCCAAACGACAAACTGTACCCGCAAAAGACCCATTGCAGACTGATGACGCTCAACATCATGAAGCACTGCATCAGAATGGAGAGTACATTTTTCCGCCGGACCAGTCCTCCATAGAAAAAAGCCAACCCGGGCGTCATCAACATCACGAGCGCCGCGGAAAGCAACACCCAAACGGTATCCGCGCCATTGATCCCCGGGAGACCACCCGTCGTTGTCGCAATGAAAACCTCATCCCCAGCCCTGAGCATAGCGGGAAGCATCCCCACCACCACCGCAAGAAACCACATCCAGCGACTAGCTAATCTCATACCGCGATACCCTCTGCTTTCATATTACGCTATATGGCCACTTCACCATCATTGTCAGGCAAATATCTTGTCACTCGCTTGACCTACCCCAATTTACACATTTCTTATTTTCAATAGCAAAGGGTGTACCAATTGCATGAGAAACCGGTTTATCCCACTGAAAAAAAGCGCAAAATGTCGCAACAGGTTAAAATCAAATCACTTATATCACTGAATTAACAATCATGAATTAGCGCAGGGACACAAATAAGCCTTCGAAAAGTCTTACAGCTTGACGACAATTTTGTCGTACAAACACAAGACACGACATTAGTGTATTTTTATGCCAACCTCGGCTTTACAAGAACATGGTCATGACCCGTACCATCGGCACTCTCATGGAGATGGGCTGCAACTATGCCAGCCCCCCCCGACCATTCATTCCCGCCCGAAGTGAAGTTCGAAACCCTCGAAGACTTCTTTGAACGCGGCCGCCGCATGACAGCCACCGGTCTTGATTTCCCGGCACCGTTCTGGCAACGTCCCTCGCATGAATAAATTGAATGCAAAATGGATTTGGGCGGACACGCCCGAACGACGTCCTCAAAATCAGACCGTAATTTTCCGTAAAACATTCCATCTGCAGGCGATCACGACGGCCACGCTGGCGATCACCGCCGACTCACAATACCGCCTGTTTATCAATGGCAACTGGATTGAAGACGGCCCCTGTCGCAGTTGGCCCAGGCATTTCCAGTATGACGTACTGAATGTCGCCCATCTTTTAAAGCCGGGGCGCAACGTCATTGCGGTCATCGCGCGCCACTACGGTTACAGCACGTTTCACAAAGTGCCGCAGGAAGCAGGCCTGCTGGCTCAACTGGATGTCCAATTCCGCAGCGGAACGTCGTTACGGCTCAAAAGCGACCGAACCTGGCGCGCCCGTGTCAGTCCGGCACACCGCGCAGATACGGCCCGCATCAGTATCCAACAGGAAGCCACCGAATGGATGGATGCCCTGCAGGAAATTCCATCTGCAATTTGTCAAGATCTCAATGATCGCGACTGGCCTCGAGCCCGCGAGTTCCATGCCGCCGGTGCCGGACCGTGGCAGGATCTGCATCCACGCGATGTCCGCTTCCTGACACGTGAGCCGGTGTTTCCCCAGCGGATGATGGAGGCGCAAGTCGTGAGTGCCCCCCAACACATCGTTACCTTTGACCTCAAGCATCTCTGCTATCCACAGGATCGTACAGCGAACATTATGCCTTTCGCCGCGGTTCTGGGCACGCTTCTAGTGTCCAACCATTCCCGCGATCTCCGCCTCAACACCGACACAAACGGATTCCGCTGCTTCTGCCGCGGGCGTGAGGTCACCGACGGCATACTACGATTACAGCCGGGTGATAATCTGCTTACTCTGCTGGTTCAAAATGACTATGGCCATGGGTGTTACGATCTCGGCCTGGGGTTTGATGACGTAACAGACCTGGGTTGGCGTAACCCCTGCGCATCCGAGGATACAAACCCATGGGCACTGATCAATCTCGCCGTCGGGTTTGTCCCCCCCTCCAATATCACCAACACCACCCACGACACGGGTCCCGCTGAGTTCGCCGGGCGCGCCGAGCCCTTTGCCGTCTGTGGCGATGCCGCCTCGTTTGCCCGGGCGGCCGCCGCCAGCCAGTACCGACCGATCCCGCACGGCGAGATGTTCCTGGCCAACAGCACCCTCCAGTTTCGTTTCCGCGAAGTACAACACAACGCCAGCCCGCAAGTTGACGATCCCGCCGCGCTCCTGTCGGCCAATCATGAGTGGACCACGGTAGCTCCGGCGGCCACTGGTGATGTCGAACTGTGCCTCGACTTCGGGCAGGAACTGATCGGCTGGGTCGAGTTTGAAGTGGAGGCGGCCGCCGGAACCATTGTGGACGTGAATCTGATTGAATTCAGAATCGGCGAGGAACTCCAGCACACGAATGGCAATCGCAATGGATTGCGTTATATTTGTCGGGAGGGTGTAAACGCATTTACGTCGCTGAAACGCCGCGCCGGACGCTATCTGTTTCTGACCTTGCGCAATCAGACCGGGCCCGTCCGTATCCGCACCATCCGCCTTCTCCTGGCCACTTATCCCGTGGAACGTCAGGGCGAGTTCCGCTGTTCCGAACCGCTCCTCACCCGGATCTGGGAGATCAGCGCCTACACGCTACGCCTCTGTATGGAGGACACCTATACAGACTGCCCACTGTATGAGCAGACGTTATGGGTCGGCGACGCGCGCAACGAATCGCTTTACAACAACATCTGTTTTGGTGCCAATGATATCACATTGCGCTGCCTGCGACTGACTGCACAGTCGCTCGATGATATGCCCATCACAGGTTGCCAGGTGCCCAGCGGGTGGGACATCATCCTCACCGCCTGGAGTCTGCTCTGGGTTCAAAACGTCTGGGAGTATTACCAAGCCAGCGGCGATGCCAGCGGCCTGATGGAACTTTACCCCGCCGTGAAACAGAACCTCCAGGCGATTGAAGCCTACTGCACCGAGCGCGGCGGCCTGCTCTCCATCCAAGTCTGGAATCTCTTCGACTGGGCGCCCATTGACCAGGACCACCGCACCGTGCTGCATAACTCCCTGTTCCTGATCGGGGCCCTCGACGCCACCCACAGCGCGGCTGCGCAGCTTGGCCGCATGGATGATGTGGCCTGGCTTGAGACCTGGCGCCATCGGGTCCACAACGCCATCGTGGCACTGTGGGATCCAGTCAAAGGCGGTTATCCCGATGCCATCCGTGACGACGGTACGATCAGCCCAACGCTCAGTCAGCACACCAGTGCGCTGGCACTGATCCATGATGTGTTCCCGGATAACACCGCCCGCGCCTGCGCGCTCCGGAACCTACTGGATCCGCCCGCCGGCATGGTCCACATCGGCAGTCCCTTCGCCTTACAGTACGTCATGGAAGCCCTGGAAAAAGTCGGCGATGCCCGGAATGCCTTGAACATGATCCGCCGCTCCTGGCGCGACATGATCGACAGCGATGCCACTACCTGCTGGGAAACTTTCCGCGGCTGGGAGGCAAAAATACCGACCCGCAGTCACTGCCACGCCTGGTCCTCCACTCCCGTGTATGTGCTCAACCGCAGTGTGCTGGGAATCTTGCCCGCCGCGCCGGGCGCCACCGAGGTGATGGTCAGCCCGCACCCTTGCGATCTGGAATGGGCAGAAGGCGCCAGCGCCTCGCCACATGGTCCGCTACACGTCGGATGGCGTATCAAAGGCGGTGACTTGCATATTCAGGTGGACATGCCCTCATCCGTCCATTGGCGTATCGTCCGCAATCCAGACTGGCAGACCTTCACCCGCATTTGGGTCAATGGAGCGGAGTGGAACGGCTAGGGACTCAGCACCCCTTTAGGAGCTGAACTCATCACGCCCCACCTGAACCCAGCGGGCAAATCGCTGGGGCTCATTTTCAACAGTATGGGTATCCTTCAGAATCATGACCGTATTCAGGGCACCGGCATACTTGAGCGTTTCCTGAAACTCAAGGCGGATGTCCGCCTCGTTGAAACCCATGCAGACCGGAGTTGGCTTGGGCTTGCGACAATAGACGTAATGGCGCCCGAACAATTCCGCACACCGCGCCTGAGCACTCCAGGGCGCCAGGCTCATCATGGTAGGCGCCACCCGACTGGTCACTGAGAGATTGTTTGAAAGGAATGCCGAAATCGCTGATCGTCACCGGACACCCAACAGTGAAGGTGGGGTCGAAGGCGGCATCATCCCGGATTACATCGTGCTGATATTGGTATCATGCTGTGAAAACTGCATCATCTGCCTCCGTAACATCTGAATTCATGTGGGATTACTGGTTATTACTGAGATATTTACCCGAACAATGACATCTGGGCGGAGTCACGGGGTTTGCGTTTCTGGCGGGCTAATTTGGGTTGGCCGGCATCGCTGAATTCACCCTCTTCCAGGTTCGCAAGAATTTCTTTAGCGCGGTCAATCACTTCACCGGGCAAACCGGCCAAGCGGGCGACCTGAATCCCATAGCTCTTATCGGCAGCGCCCGGCACAATCTTGCGCAGGAACACAATCTGGTCATTCCGCTCACGCACCACCACATTGTAATTCCTGACTCCGTTCATGGTCAGCGCCAAATCCGTCAGCTCGTGATAATGGGTTGCAAAAAGCGTCTTCGCCTTCGCCTTGGGATTATTGTGCAGGTATTCCGCCACCGCCCAGGCGATACTGATCCCATCAAAGGTGCTGGTTCCGCGTCCGATTTCATCCAGGATAATCAAGCTCCGCGAGGTGGCATTATTGAGAATGTTGGCTGTTTCCTGCATCTCGACCATGAAGGTACTGCGCCCTCGCGCAATATCGTCGCTTGCGCCAACCCGGGTGAACACCTGATCCACCACGCCAATCTCAGCGGAAGAAGCCGGCACAAAGGACCCCATCTGGGCCATAATCACAATCAGTGCCACCTGCCGGATGTAGGTGGACTTTCCGGCCATATTGGGCCCGGTCAGCACAATCAGCTGCGAATCGGTCCCATTCAGCAGAGTATCGTTGGGAACAAAGCGCTCCGCTCCCGACATCCCTTCAATCACCGGGTGACGGCCATCCTTGATAGAGACTTGATCATCCGCTGAAATGCGAGGCCGCACATAGCGCCCCATGACCGCGCGTTCCGCCAAGGCGGACAGGACATCGGTTTGAGCGAGGGCGGTGGCAGTCTGCTGAATCGCAGCGGTCTGCTCCACCACTTTGTCTCGAATCTCCACAAATAACTCATATTCCAGGGCTTCGGCACGTTCCTGTGCTCCGGTGATCTTGCGTTCATACTCCTTGAGTTCCGGGGTTACAAATCGCTCCCCATTCACGAGCGTCTGCTTGCGAATATAATCATCCGGCGCGTTCGCCAGTTGTCCCTTGGAAATCTCAATGTAATAGCCAAATACCTTATTGAAGCGGACCTTCAGCGTTTTGATCCCAGTCCGGGCCTGTTCACGGGTCTGAAACTCCGCCAACCACTGCCGGCCTTCGCTGGCCGCCACGCGAAGCTCATCCAACTCAGGGCTGAAGCCCTTGCGGATGATGCCCCCCTCTTTCAAGGTGATTGGGGGTTCATCTTCAATCGCCTGCTCGATCAGCGCCGCAAGTTCCGGCAACAGGCGCATCTCACCACCCAACTGCTTCAATAGCACCACCGGGTGATCCACCACCAAATTCCGCAGCTCCGGCAAGGCGGACAGGGAGGATCCCATCCCCTTCAAATCACGGCCATTCCCGCTTCCCGCGCTCAAGCGCGCCACCAATCGTTCCAAGTCGCGGATTCCCGTAAATCGCTCACGAATATCATGCAACAACGTCCGATCCCGCATCAAGGCCTCAACGGCATCGAGACGGCGCTCAATGCCCTTCACATCGGCCAAAGGCCGCAGAATCCATTCGCGCATCAACCGGGCTCCCATTGGCGTTTTGGTTTGATCCAGCGTCCCCAACAACGTCACCGAGTCACGCCGTTCCTCATTCCGGCGCGGCACCAAATCCAGATTCATACAGGTCGCCTGGTCAATCATCATGAATTCAGCTGGATTACTCACCCGCAGAGAACGGACATGCTTGAGATCTCGCTTCAGCTCATCTTGAACGTAGTACAACACGCCCCCGGCGGCCCCGACGGCCGCAGACATTTGCTCACAGCCAAACCCATCCAGCGAATGAACCGCAAAATGGCGGATCAACCGATCGCGCGCCACATCGTAACGGAATACCCAGTCTTCACTGCTGGTAATGACAATCCTGTCGAGCGAGGCAATCAGGGCTTTCATCACCGGATCAGACATCTGCTCAGCCGGAAACACACATTCACGCGGACCGAATTGTTTCAGTGTATCCACCAGAATGCCGGCATCGGAAGATTCTTCCACCCAGAAGGCACCCGTGGAAATGTCCAGTAAGGCCAGGCCAAACACATCCCCGCTTCGGCAAAATCCTCCAAGATAGTTATTCTGAACCGAAGTCAGAATCGCATCCTGCATCACAGTCCCGGGAGTCACGATGCCCGTGACTTCTCTCCGGACAATGCCTTTGGTCATGGCGGGATCTTCAACCTGTTCACAAATGGCCACTTTCTTTCCAGCCCGGATCAACTTGGCCAGATACCCGTCAACCGCATGGAAAGGAATTCCGCACATGGGAATGCTCTGGCGTCGCGTCAGGGTGATATCCAAAATCTGTGCGGCCTCCTTGGCATCCTCAAAAAACATTTCATAAAAATCGCCAAGCCGGAAAAAAAGAATCGTATCCGCAGGCAGCTTGTTTCGAATCTGCCGATACTGCGACATCATTGGCGTCAATGTTTCACCACTCATGATACCCCTTTCTGCCCCACTCCATCTGCCAGTTGCTGCCACTGGCTCACAGCCAACATCTCAGGGCGGATCCGGGGATCTACCCCCATCGTCTCCAACACCGTCAGGGCGTGATCCAGTTCAAATCCCAATTTCGGAGCCACACGCGAAAGGATCGTCGCCAACTGCTTTCGCCGGAAGACAAAGGACTCCTTTGTCAGTCGGGCAAACATTTTACGATCGCCGGTGTTCAGCACGTCCTCCGGAAGCCGTTTCAACAGCACCACTGCCGACTTCACCTTCGGCCGCGGACAAAAACAGGAGGGACTGATCACCTTGACGATTTCAACGTGGTACACCCGTTGTGCCCAGACCCCCATCAACCCGCGCGCCTCCGCACCAATAGCCGCCGCTAGACGTTCCGCCACTTCCAGTTGAAGGGTCACGGTCACCCTGGCGGGAGGATGCGGCAGAGTAAACACATTCATCAGAATCCGGCTTCCCACGGAATACGGGAGATTTGAAACTAACCGGGTGATCTTTTCCCGTTCAAAGAAATCTGCATCCAGATCTAACGCATCACCGAGAATCAGGGACAGGGAGGGGTGATCATGAAACTGCTCCCGGAGATATTCATGGAACCCACGATCCTTTTCCACGGCAATCACCCGACCAGCCTTTTGGGCCAGAATCTCCGTCAGCACACCAAGTCCGGGCCCCACTTCCAACACCACGTCATCAGGCTGGGGATCGGCCGTATTGAGGATGATGTCACGGATGTTGGCATCAATCAGGAAATTCTGCCCCAGCAGGGTATTCGGGGTGAGTCCACGAAGATGGAGCAATGCCAGAACTTGAGAAGGGCTTGTAAGATTCACCATGGACTCCGATCAAAACCCATCAAGGGCCCGGTTCAACAAGCTTGATATAGGCATCTTTTCTTAACCGTGCGATCCACACCGAGGTAAGATTCCGGATTTCTTTCCGGCGCAAGTCCTTCTCAATAGAAGCCCTTACCACTTCAAAGGGCAAGGTTCCCGACGGATGCCGATCCTCCACCTTAACCAGATAGAAATCGCCATCCATACGAATGATGCCGCTAATCGTGTTTGTGGCGAGCTTGGACAGCGAAGCGGTCAATTCAGGGCGAAGATCTTTTGTTTCAACCCAACCCCAATCCCCACCTTGTTGCGCCTTACCATCCTCAGATAGCTTCTTGGCCATGTCGGCAAAATCGATCCCGGACTTCAGCTGCGTTAACGCCGTAGACACGGACGCCTCACGGACAGCCAAATCTGCCGTGTTGGTGGACCCATGGATCAGGATGACCCGGAGTTTCAACTGTTCTTCCTGATGAAACTTCACGGGATTCGCGGCATATATCTCCCGGACCTCCCTGGGCGAAATCACCACCTTGGATTCCACTTCACGCCCCCGCATCATGCCAACGATCACCCGCTCCCGCATCCGGCGACGCCACTCTTCCATGGAAAGTTTTTCATCACGAAGCGCCTTGAGAAATTCCTGTCGATCCCCGCCGAAACGATCCTGGATGAAATCACTCACCTTTTTTTCGACATATTTATCGACACCGTCTTTGTTAATTTTAGTGTCAGCATCATAAGATTTCAGGATTAATTTAGCGTTGATCAGGTCGTCACACGCTTCGTCAAAAGCCTCCTTGATTTTCGCCGTCAGTTCGGCGCCCTCATAAACCTGACGCCACTGAGGCAAAGACGGGGCAATGGCCTCATTGACCTCCCCCACCGTTACGACGGTATCGTTCACATAGGCTGCCACGCCATCAAGGGTGACAGTCCCCCCTTTTATAACAGGCGCCAGAGCCAGTACCACGAGTGCTAGAAATATCCGTTTCATCCAATCGACCTCCGTCCGTCCATTTCATACCAACAAAGAGCCGGAACTATTGCATACCGCGGCCCGCAAAGAAAATAGAATGTTGCGGGGAGAAAAAATCATCAGATGGTGAAAAGCTCGATTCGGCCAGAGGCCGGAAACCCAAGTTTATGCCGGGATGCAATGGTTCTCATTCTGGCATTTGATCACCACCGCCGTAATGTCATCCTGAAGGGTATCGGCGCCGCTGAAACGTCGAACTTCATCAAACAGCAGTTGAATGATCTGCGCGGAGGGAAGGTGTCGAGCCCCTTTGACCAGCTCCAGTGCGCGAGACACTCCGAATTCTTCACCGGTAGGAGACGTCGATTCCAATATCCCATCGGTGAGGAGAAACACCAGATCCCCTTTTTGTAGCAAGACCCGGGCGGAAACCAAGCGTTCGTTCTCCGCATCAATGCCCAATGCTGGCGCCGTCGCCACCAATTCTTCACGGACATGGCCCTCATGCGCAATCACATAGCCGGTCGGGTGACCGGCATTAATGTGATCCAACGCACCGGTTTGGGGACTAAGTTGGGCAAAGAGCAGCGTGATGAACCGGTCACTGCCAAGGTCTTCCACCAGGAGATGTCTTGCCTGAACCATAATGTCCTCGAGGCTCCGGTTCGAGAGAACCAATGCCCTCAAATAAGCCCGGACATCCGTCATCAGCAGGGCGGGTCCGAGGCCATGCCCGGTAACATCCCCCACCACGACAAAAATCTCCCCGTGTGGACCGGCAATAAAATCGAAATAATCACCACCCGTGGCTTCGGCAGAACATGATGCCCCCGCCATATCATAGCCCGCATACGCCGGGGAGATGGCGGGAAAGAGCTGTTGCTGGATCTCTTTCGCAATGCGAAGTTCCTCCTCCCGAACCAGTAAACAACGTTCCGCCGCCCGGCGGCCCTGCCGGTCTTCCGCATCCTTCAGCTCCCGATCCACCGCCGCAACCAGGCGCGCCAGATGTCCTTTGGTCAGGTAATCCTGAGCGCCAGCCCTCATCGCAGCCACAGCCACTTCCTCACCGATGCTCCCCGACACGATCAGAAAAGGAATGTCCACATTGACGGCCCTGACCATTGCAAGGGCCGCCGTGGAGCTGAATCCCGGCATATTATGGTCGGAGAAAACAATATCCCAGGTCTGCTGATTGAGGGCATCTGCAAGGTCCGCCGCGTTATCAACCCGGCGAAACTGAGGCTCATATCCCCCATGCCGCAAATACGCAAGTAACAGAAGCGCATCACTTTCAGAATCCTCAATGATGAGAGCTTTGAGCGGTGTGTTCATGGCAGCACTCCTCTCGAGTTCACCAATTGCACCAACAGGGCGGAAATTTTTTCCGGCGGGAGCACATGAAGCGCTGCCTCCAGACGAATAGCCTCACCCGGCATCCCATGGATCAGTGAACTCTCCTTGTCCTGAGCGATGGTGATCCCACCCCTCTCCTTCAGTTGCTTCAAGTCCTGGGCACCATCCTTTCCCATACCAGTCAGTAAAACGCCCACGGCAGAAGGGCCGAAGGTCAGGGCCACGGACCGGAACAGGTAAGATACCGCCGGACGAAGGCCATTCTCTGGGGCATCCCCACTCAACACCAGGGTCCCACCCGCCGACATCCCCAGATGGAGATTGTCTGGAGCAAGGTAGACATGCCCG
Source organism: bacterium (assembly GCA_037143175.1). NCBI lineage: Bacteria > bacterium. The sequence continues at coordinate 131,612 of JBAWZF010000001.1, read as the reverse complement.
GGCAATGCCCGGACATTATGTTCTGCAATGTGGATTGGAAAACCCGTGGTACTGCCCAACCACTCCGCAAAACCTTTTACAAAGCCCTCGGCAATGTGTTGAACAATCAACAGGGGCACAGGATAATTCCTCGGCAAAAACCCAAGGATCGTTTGCAGCACCAGTGGTCCCCCGGTCGAGGCACCGATGGCAACCACGCGGGGAGCGTTGGCAAACGACATCGCACCGGGCATCAGCCGGGTGCCTTCCTCCCTCGCCTGTGCCGGACGCCGCATCCGTTTCACCTGTTTGATCTCCGCCATCAGCTTGATGGTCTGTATCATATTGGCCACGGAGCTCTGAAAATCCGGATGCCCCGGACCGGCTGGCTTGTTAAGAAATGCCACGGCCCCAGCTTCCACCGCCTGAAACGTCTTGTTGACATCATCGTGCTGGGAACTGGCGCTACAGATGACAATCGGGATGGGATCCGTTTCCATAATGCGCCGCGTTGCCTCATACCCGTTCATCACGGGCATCTGGAGGTCCATCAAAATCACATCCGGCCTTTGATTCGCGACGAACGCAAGCGCCTCCGCGCCATCGTTGACGATTCCTATGACCCGGAGTTCGGGATCAGCCCGGAACAGTAGCGTATAGAGCTTCTGGAAGATGGGAGAATCATCCACAATTAGAATTTTGATCATCTGCGAATCCATGGTTCACACCACCCTCCTGAGCGCCTCAAGGAGGTCGCTCTGTTCGAAGCTGCTTTTGGCAATATACGCGTTAGCGCCCACCTCTAACCCGCGAACACGGTCTTCCGGCGACGACAGCCCGGTAACCAAGATTACGGGTGTATCACCGAAGCGTTTATCATGCCGGATCCGGGAGGTGAGCTCAAGCCCGTTCAGCCTTGGCATGTCAATATCAGAAACCACGGCATCAAAATTTTCTTTCTTCATCACCTCCCACGCCCCCTCCCCGTCGACTGCGGTTTTCACCACATACCCGGCAGACTCCAGAATGGACTTGAACAACACCCGCGAGATGATGGAATCCTCAACCAAAAGGAGGGACTTTTGCCGCTCCAGGGCGGTGGGGGCGGGGGCACTGGAAAGGACGGCAGCTGACTTTAGCAGGTCAGCCACATTGAGGATCGGCACCACACGGCCCGAGGCAAGCACCGTTGCGCCAGCCACATTGCGAACCCGGGAAAGAGGCTTCATAAATGACTTCACCAGCACTTCCTGCTCAGTCAGAACTTCATCAAACCCAAGGGCGATTCGCTTATCCCCGACACCCACAATCCCTATCGAGACCAGTGGTTTATACATTGGCGACCTGCCCAACGAAGGTAACCCCAGCACATCCGCCAGCTCCACGAACGCAAGGGTGTGACCGTCCAGAGAGAGCACTTCCCGGCTGTCCACTATCGTGATCTGGTTCCGCCGAACCCGGGCGACCCGATCCACGCTGGCCGAAGGCAGAATGAACCACTGGCCAGCGGCGTCCACAAAGGTACCGCGAAATGTGGTCAAGGTAAGGGGCAGCGTGATCCTGAATGTGCTCCCCATAGTCGGGCTGGTTTCCACCGTTATCCGGCCACCGAGCGTTTCCACCCGATCCTTCACGATCGCCATCCCCAGCCCGCGTCCCGAGACAGCGGTCACAGCCTTGCTGGTAGAAACAGAAGACCGGAATATCAGATCTAACGCCATGTCCCGGGACAGGTGCGCCGCGCTAGCGGCCGAAATCACGCCCAGTTTGATGGCTACTTTTTTCACCGCCTCGACATCAATTCCTGCCCCATCATCCCGAATCACCAGTTCCACCTTACCGGCATCTAACGGCAGGATCTCCACGGTAATGGTTCCTCGACCCGGCTTGTTTTTCTGCTCCCGCACCGCCACCGTCTCGATCCCGTGGTCCACACAGTTGCGGGTCAGGTGTATAACGGCGTCTTTCAACTCCTGGAGGATTCGCTTGTCGATCTCAATATCCCCCCCCCGGATGACGATCTCCGCATCCTTGCCCTGATCACGACAGAGATCCCTTACCAGTTTTGGAAGAATCCCCAACAGGGTATTGAAAGGCAGCATCAGGAGTCGCTTGGATTGGCCAAGAAGGTTATCAACCAGGAGGCTCACCGTATGGGCATCCTGATCTGCCCCCCTCGCGAGGCTGGCAAGGGCATCCCCGAGTGTGCTGACCGTGGTTTTATGACGTTCCAGCAACTCGTCCAAGAGGGTTGGCAGGCAGGCCTGAGCCCCTGCCAGCAACCGGACTTCAGTGTTAATTTTCACCGCCTGTCGTTTTCCCTGTTCAACCAGGGCCACCGCCGCCCGCAGGGCATCAGCCCGCTGATTCAGGGTGAGCTTCACCTCCAGCATCTCCTCCAATTGCAGCAGGAGCGTCTCGAGCCGCGCCACCGGCATCCGCACGGTTTCTTCAGGCCGCGTTTCCCCTCCCTCCGCCGACGGCAGTTTAACCTCTTCTGTTTCAGGGTGGACAGGTTCAGGCCGCGGCGGGGGGGCGGGAACAGCCACAGGTGCTGGCACGAACAGCGCGAGTTTGGCCACCACCTCATCACGCTGACGTCGCCCCATCGCCCCTTCTGTTGCAAGCATCGCCCGAATCGAATCCAGTGCCTCGTGCAGCGTATCAAAGGCGCCCGGTGGAGGCGTAGACCCACGCGGTTTCCAGGGTAGCAAAACACTTTCCAGGGCATGGCAAATGGTCTCAATGTCCTGAAAATTAACCGCACGGGACTCCCCTTTCAGGCTGTGGATCTGCCGACAGATGCTATCCACCACCACGGTCTGACGGTCGGGATTCAGCCCCTTTTCCAATTCCAGGAGTTCATCCGTGATCGCGCGGAGATACTCTACGGCCTCGACGGCGAATTCCGCCCTCAGTGCCGTCAACAGTTCTTCCTCCTGCCTGTTCATTTTTACGGGACCTTGTATTGGACAACCACTTGCTCAAGTTTCTGTCCCAGTTCCTTCAAATGCTGTGCGGCGACTTCCATCTGCCGGGAACAGGAAAGGCTGTTGGTCGTCGCCTCCCTGATGTTCGTCATGGAAACCGATACCTGATCCACCCCATAGAGCTGCTGCTGATTGGCATTCGCGATATGGGATGCCGCCTCCGCCGCGGAGTTCACGCTGGCGGCAAGCGTCTCAATGGAATGGCCGGTCTGCACAGATTGAGACACACCCCTTTCCACCGCCTTACGACCGTTCTCGATCGCCGTGACTGACAGGTGGGTTGCCTTCTGGATGTCATTCAGAATCATCCCGATCTGGTGCGTCGCCCGCCGGGACTGATCCGCCAGGTTCCTCACCTCCTGAGCAACAATAGAAAATCCCTTGCCTCGTTCCCCTGCCTTCGACGCCTCGATGGCGGCATTGACAGCCAGGAGGTTGGATTGCGCAGCGAGGGCATTCACGGCGTCGATAATCTGACCAATGGACTGAGTCTGGTCATTCAGCCGCATCATACTATCGGCAATGGCATCCATTTCGTCCCGTATGCGCTGCATGGTGGCAATCGCCTCCTCAGTGGATTTCCTCCCCTCCTGGGAAAACTGGGCCGCCTGCAAGGCACTCGAGGCAACCTGTCCCGCATCATGGGTGGTCATTCGCACGGTCTGGCGGACCTCTTCAAAAGTGGTGGCGGTCTGTGCCACAGACGTGGCCGTCTCGGCGGCCCCCGTACTCATCTGGTTGCTGACGGTCATGACATCACGAGCTACGTCCAAGAGCATAGCAATACCATTGCTCAGTTCGGCCACCACCCGTGCCAGATCCTGCGTCCGTTCCTCGGCATGGCCCTCCAATTCCTTGTGTTCCCTGCGCAGGGTGTCATCTTCCACTTCATGCAGAATTTCCGCCCGGCGAAGCTGACTGGCATTCCGGAAAATGAGCATTCCCAAAAGCACGATATTCGACATCATGAACAGGGCAAATCCAATATCCGAACTGTATAGACCCGAGCGTTCCCCCTCCAGACGAAGCCAGCCCAAGGTGAACAAAAGAACCATGCTACCCGTCATCAAGTGGCGCACCATACGCCCTGCCGCCGTTTTGAGGGTCACCAGCCCCATCAGGCCCCGATCCGGACAGGAATAGAGAATGCCCGCTGAAAGGATCATGATCAGCAGCGCCGAAGGGAAGGAGACGGGTACTGCTGAACTGACGGAATACAAGGGTTGTATCCGATACCCGTACCCCACCAAAACCAGCAACGCGATTAAAATCGGCACCAGGACGAAACATTCGACCAGACTGATGCCACGCCATGTTCCAACCCCCATGCTGCACAAGGCGAACCCGAGCAGGATGAACGCAACCGCCGTAGGGGGAGCCATGTGGGTCACCTGCAGGGGAAACAGGGCATTAAAACCCCATTCCTTATCGAACACAATTTCCAGCAGGCGGAACAGTCCGATCAGCACCACTGCCGCCCCCAGGCCGATGGCGACCTGATGCACCCGTTTTCGGGCCGGACAGGCGACATTCCACAAAAACAGCCCACTCCCCGCAAAAAAGAACGCAACCGCCGACAGGGGGCTCATGGCTTTGCAACCGGGCAAGACGCTTGTCAGGCCCGGATAATCAAAACGCCACCCGATCCAAACAAAAAAAGCCCAAGCCAAAACAACCCCACCCGACACCCGTACAAAAGTCGTGTACTTCCCGGCACCCAGTTGATCCGAATCCATGTTCACGTGGCGGTCTCCTGCCCTTCATAATGCACGACGAGTTCCCTCAACTTCTGGCCCAGTTCGTTAAGGTGTTGGGCGGAGGTTTCCAACTCCCTCGCGTTATCCGCATTCTGATCCGCCGCCACCTTGATACTCTGAATGGCCGATGCCACCTGATCCATTCCCGCCAGTTGCTGCTGGCTTGACGCGGCAATCTGCGTCACCGCGTGGGCTCCCTCCATGACATTTCGTGCCAGGGCAAGAATGGATTCTCCTGCCACCGCATACTGTTTGACTCCTGTCTCCACCACACGCGTCCCCTGTTCGGTGGCCATCACGGCAATCGAAGTGGCGGCCTGAATCTCCTTCAGGATCGTCCGGACCTGAGACGTGGCCTGCTTGGACTGTTCCGCCAGTCTTCTGACCTCCTGGGCCACAACGGCAAATCCTTTTCCCTGTTCACCGGCCTTGGCCGCCTCGATAGAGGCGTTCACCGCCAGCACGTTGGACTGGGCCGCCAAGTCCTCGACCGTCGCAATGATCTGCTGAATGGTCTGGCTCTGCTCGCTTAAGCGGAGCATGCTGGTGGCAATCGCATCCATCTGCGTGCGGATACGGCGCATCCCCTCCGCAGCCTCCTCGGCCGCCTTCTTACCTGCCTGCGAGATTTGGTTCGCGTTGGCCGAGCCTTCGGCCACCTGTCCTGCTTTCCTGGTTGTCAACTTCACGGTCTGCCGCACCTCGTCCACAGTGGTCGTGGTCTCGACCACGGATGTGACGGTATCGGCGGCATTGGCCACCAACTGGCTGCTGAACCCGAGGATCGATTTGGCGGATGAACTCAAAATTCCGACGCCATCCATGATCTGGCCGGCCTGAGTCAGCAACGACTTGTTCGCCTTCTGAATCGTCTCCTGGCCCGCCTGAATTTCCCCCAGCATCTGGTTGAACGCATCTGTAAGCTGGCCTATTTCGTCCTGTCCATAAACCTCAACGCGAACGGAATAATCTTTCCGTTCCTTAATGATCTTGGCGGTGTCCGCCAGGGTCAGGATGGGCTTTGAAATCACGCGCTGGAGCGCCGCCGCCAGGACCAATGTCAGGATAAAGGCGCTGATCAGCACCAAGATAACTATGCTGACATACAAGTTAATACGCTCACGAATCCCCTCTAGATCCACCCGGAGATAAAGAGATCCAACCCGCTTGTCATTCATCATGACAGGCCGAATGATCTCCAGGTGATCAGCGCGGTAAACGGATCCATCCGGACCCGCTTTTTCGGGCGGCATCACCTTGTCACCATTACGGTGATAGGAGGCAAACCGTCCACCATTTCCCTTGTAAAGGCAGGCAACAACCACATGCGGCTCCGCCTGCAGGGCGTGGAGGGTGACTTCAGCAGCGACCGGGTCGTCGAATTGCAAGGCCGCGGTACTGTTACGGCTCAACACATCGGCGAGAACGTTCATCTCGAGATTCAACCCACGCTGAAACGTATTCATCTCGTAGGCGACAAACGCCGTGCAAGCCAGCACCAGGATGGTGGTGCTGGTCAACAGCATGGCCAGGATCAACTTACCCTTGATTGATAGATTCCGGAACCAGTTCATGTGTTTAGCGCCTCTCCTTGGGGGGTTCCATCTCAATAATTCTGGCGAGACTCAACAACTGCGAACTGATCTTGAGTCCTTTCTTGCGCGCCGCCTCAGGATTGATTTCAAACCGGATTTTATTCCCCTGAAGGAAGAAATTGATGACTCCCTCCCGGATCGCAAAATCTTTGCACTCCCCCACGGTTAAAACACCCGCATTTTTCAAAAGACTGAAAATTTTTGACAACCGGTATTCCTCTGACCGGCTGACGAACAGCACGTGGCATGTCGCGACATCGGCCATATCACGAAGCCTCTTGATCACCAGGGACCGCCCTTTGACCGTCTCCCCTTTTACCATCCCTTCAAGAATGTCGGTAAAAGCATCATCCCCCAGCACGCCGATGCACACGGGGGTAGCGGCATCCTGAAAGGCCTCCTGTGGCCATTCCACGAACTGGGCGAAGTTAAAGAGAAACACGGCTTTGACCTCGTATTCCTTATATACTTCAGAAGCAGCCGTTACAGTAAATGCGGGAAGACCAAACCAGCCCATCACCGCCAGCAGGACAGCAGCAACCATCCGCTGGCCGGGCCGGATTCCGGCGGTCCGCGACAGAATGATCTCGGGATGGATGTGTGTATTCATAATCAGAAGGTTGCTTTCACTCCTATGACGCCACTCAAGGTTTCCTGGGGAACAGCCGTGCCGTAAAGCCCGTTCAAGGCATAGTGATGATCGGTAACATTACGCAGATCCGCATAGAGATCCAAAGACTTCGAGAGATGATACAACGCGTACACGTTTGCCTGCCAGGGTGTTTCCAGTTCGTGTTCCAATGCCCCGGCCTGCACGTTTTCAGGAGTAGACCTGATCACAAGGCTCGGCGTGACGAACAGTTTTGACGTAACCGCCCAGGTCAACCCCACACGCCCGTTATGATGCGAAATGCCAGGCAAACCGGTCATCTTACCGTCGGTCTCCATTTCAAAAGTCGTGTAGGAATAAGAGAACCAGGGGCTGACTGACCCGAAGTTCGCCCGGCCGTATAAGTCCAACCCTTGATTGGAGCTTGTGCCACCATTGGCCGACCGGATCAGGTTTATTGGCTGGGTGCGCGCTGAATCCAGATAAACGGTTTCAATGACGTTCAGCGGCAAATTCCGGTCGGAAATCTGGATCAGGTTTTCCTGGTCGCCATGATACAGGGCTAACCCGAGCTGGAAGTCCTTTTTAGCATAGTTTAAGTCAACCTCATGGGTCCTCGATTTTTCAGGCTCCAAGCCGGGGTTTGCCGTACTGATCTGGTAATTGTTCATGTAGACGTTGTCTGCAAAATACGCGGCCGGGGAAATGTAGGCGGTGGAGTAGTTGTATTTTACCGTCAGCTCATCGCTCACATTCCAAAGGGCGCCCGCACGCGGAGTGAGGGACGGATCGTCGATCCGCGTGTCTTTATCCACACGGAGGCCGCCTAGGACCTTCACCCGCTCCAGAACCCTCCAGTCACCTTCCAGATAAGCCCCGTACATCTCATACTTCTGATTATAGACCCGGGGGATCCCATAGGGACCACTCCCGTCCGCCCTGTAATATTCAAAGCTCCCACCTTCCTCCATGATGTCCCCGATGGAGCCATGCGCCCCGCCGGGTACCGTGCATTTCGGCACGATATCGTAGTGGGCGGCATCGACGCCAGCCAGCACCGAAACGTCCCTGGAGAATTCCACCTTGAGGGTCTCTTCGGCAGAATAGGATATCCCGCGCGCATACTTGTAGTCATTGTAATACCATGACTTCGTGTCCACTGGATTTTCCCAGACATAACGGGTTGACGGATCGACCTCGTAGCGGTTGAAAGTCACGGCAGAGTCCAGGCACACCTTGTCGGTAAAGCGGGTCAGGTATCTGGCCTCCGTCACGGAGGAGGAGTCCTCCCACAACGCCTCCGGAATAAACCCGAACGCGGGAGCCATGCTGTCTGAACTGCTGCGCCTTGAATCCCGATACCAGGTTTGCAGTGAAAAGTCAGCGGCTTCAAGCCGTACGAAAGTGCTCAAACCGTAGTCGCTTCGCGTGGGCGTCAAGCCGGAGCCCTTCGCTTTGGCGACATCACGATAGGTTTGCCACCAGCCCGGATATTCCCTGTCAAGCCGCGTCAGGTCGGAGTCGTGGTGCTGGATCATGCCGCTCAGCCGGACGAGCCCGGCCTTGTCAAGAATGCCACCAAACGAACCCCAGGCTTCGCGTTCATTATGAAGCCCCCCAGCCACTCCCGCTTCCCCGGTGACACCTTCCACGGGTTTCTTCGTGATGATATTGATGACGGCAGACACCGCATCGCGGCCGTAAAGCGTCGAGCCCGCACCATAGATCACCTCGATCTGCTCCGCGTTCCTCACACTGAAGTCACTGCGAAACGGAAAATTCTCGCCACCGGGAGGATTGACACGCATGCCATTGACCAACACCACAATCTTGTTGTTACCGACAATGCCGCGCACGGAAACCTCCGTGCCGTCTTCCGCAAAATAGTATTCCCGGGTTTCCATCCCGGGAAGGTCGCGGAGCACGTCCTTCAGGGTGGAATAGCCGCGCATCCTGATGTCCGCGGCACTGATCACAATCACGGTGGCCGGAGCTTCGGTGGCCTTTTCCTCCTTCTTGGAGGCGGTGGTAACCGTAGCAACCTCCACCTTCATCAATTCGTCGAGCGTCATATATTTCAACTTTTTTGGTTCCTGGCCCGAACCCGCTGTTTGCGCCTTTCCAGTCTCTTCCGCCAAGACAGGACTTGCCAGCAGAACCGCCACCCCTGCCAGCCCCAACATAAACCCCTTCAACCAAACGCCCATGGCCGATCCATTCCGATTCTGTCGTTGATTGTTCATAATGCAACCTCCTCGTGTACCCATAGTTTCTTATCTGCCAACATCCTGGGAATATCGAGAAGAAACATCTGATCCTTGGTAACCCCCCTCAAGGACTCCGCCCGAATACCGGATAAGTCGGGGAGCGGCGCCTGAAAATCGGCGAGAGAAACGAAAGATACGCCGAGGGTGCTATCGGCCAAAACGCCAAAGAGAGAGTCACCCGCCTCCACAATGATGACCTCGCCTGAACTTGAAGACTCAGACACTGGAAGTTCAAAATAGGTTTTAAGGTTGATCACCGCGATGATATCCCCCCGCACATTGATCACTCCGGCCACAAAATGGGGGGTACAGGGAATGGGAGTCACTTCCATTGCCGGGTAAACTTCCCGCACATGGGCCGTTTCAATCCCGTAATGTTCATTCATCAGAGTGAAGACCATGACGTCAAACCCCGTCTGAGCCGGAGTCGGCGGTTCCGGGGTTTTTACCGGGGATGGTATCGACTCATCCGACAGTCGTTCGTCGGAAAACGAAAGGAATAAATCAGGATTCTTGATCAGAATCGTCCCATCGCGGGTTCGGACCGCCCCTTTCACAAACGCCAACCCCGGCAGAATCGGCTCCGCCGCCGTCAGGTCCTGCTCGGGGAAGTCCATAACCCCCTTGACCTCATCCACCACCAAAGCCAGACGGCGCCGCCCAGTTATCATAATGATGAACTGAGCGTCCGGCCCGATCCCACGTTCAGGCAAACCGAGAAGCTGGCGCAGGTTAAGAACCGGGACGCTTTCCCCCTGTACGCTGATCACGCCCAACACATTGGCAGGCGCCTGAGGCAGGGGTGTAACCACTGCAGAACGGATGAGTTGAGCCACCCCTGGAAGCGGGAGTGCAATCCGCTGCTCGTCGAGAGTAAAGACCATGACGTCATTTCTCATGCCGAAGAACCCTCATCCACCCATCTGATGTTACGACAATAATCGCGCTTTTGTTTCTTCAAGGCAGACTTTCGCCTGAAGAAATGCTTCTTCCAACTGATCCAGAAGCACGGGTAAAGGAATTAACTGGCCCGCACGACTGGCCGATTCGACGCTTTGCGCCAGTTCCACAATCTTCTGCGCCCCTATGTTACGCCCGCTTGATCGCAGGGAATGCCCCAACCGCACCACCGGTTCAAGATTCCCCACGGCGAGGCCATTCCGAGCCTCGACAAGAACTTTGGGAACATAGGCCAGAAAAACGTCAATCATCTGGACGACAAAACTGACGCCGCCAAGTTCTTTCAGAACCTCTAAAGCCTTTTCATCTATACAGCTATCGTCCATTGTGCTTCCCCCAGACGACCACCCACTGAATGCGACATTACCAATGAGTTTGGTATAACTCCCCATTCGCACCTCAGTCAAGCAGAATGGCATTCGAATAAAAAAATCTAACACTTACAGGGATGAAAGATATGAGGGTTTCCCTGATTTTTCCGTCAGGGAAATCCCTATCCCAGGCCATCTTCTTCAAGAAACTCGCGTAAGTCGGTAGAGTCCGCCATGACTCCACAGGCGGTATCCGTTGCGCCCAAATAGGTCTTATGATAATTTAAGTCAGTATTTTTTCAGAAAGTAAAGGAATCGAAAATGAGTGTTCGCGTACGTTTTGCCCCCAGCCCGACAGGGCAGGTTCACATTGGAAATATCCGGGCTGCCATTTTTAACTGGCTTTTTGCCCGTCATAATGGCGGCCAGTTTCTCCTCCGTGTTGAGGATACTGATCGTGAGCGATCGACACCTGAGGCAGTTCAAACCATTTTACAAGCAATGGAATGGCTGGGCCTCAACTTTGACGAAGCCCCCCTCTACCAATCCACCCAGCACGAACAGCATCGGTTGGCGGCGGCAAAACTGTTGCAAAACGGACATGCGTATAAAGAGGACAAAGGCGGCACCGGCCAGGGTGAATGCATTATCTTCCGGATGCCCGGCACCGATATGGCCTTCCACGATGAAGTCAAGGGCGACCTGAAAAAGAAGGCCGCCGACGTAAAGGATTTCGTCATCGTCCGTTCCGATGGCTCCCCCGTGTTTCATCTCGCCAACGTGGTGGACGACATTACCCAGAACATCACCCATATCATCCGGGGCGATGATCATGTTGAAAACACCTTCCGTCATGTCGCCCTCTATCAGGCCCTGGGCGCTCCGGTTCCCCACTACGCCCATCTGCCGATGATTGTCAATGCGCAGGGAAAACCTTATTCAAAACGGGATGGCGCCGCCTATGTCGGGCAGTTCCGGGACATGGGCATCTCGGCTGAAGCCCTGTTTAATTACCTGACCCTGCTGGGCTGGTCCCCGGGCGAAGATCGCGAAAAAATGACCCGCGAGGAAATCATCTCGGCCTTCACCCTGGACCGCATCGGAAGCGGCCCGGCCCAGATGGATATCCGGAAACTGACGCATATGAACGGACTCTATCTCGCTGAACTCCCCCTCACCGTCTTTGCGGCTGAGGTTCGCCGACATCTTGAAAAGTTGGACTGGGGCAAAACTATCAATGAAGAGATCTTCATGTCTGTCTGCAAGTTGATGCAGTCCCGCACCCCACTCTATCCCCAATGCGAAACCTGGAAGTACTTCTTTGTCGATCCGATTGAATACGACGAGAAATCCGTGCAGAAAACGCTGAGGAAAGAGGGCGTCAAGCCTGCGCTGGAGGCGCTTCGCACGGCCTTGACGAACTCTGATTTCTCCGAGGCCAGCATTCAGCAAGCCATCCGGCAGGCGGAATCCGCCATAGGGTCCGGAGAAGGAAAACTAAACCAACCCCTCCGTGTAGCCGTCACCGGGGTTGCTATCGGGGCTGGCATTTACGAAATCCTCGCCATTATGGGTCGTGAACGGACCCTGGCACGACTGACGAATTCCATCAATATCCTATAAAGTCTAGCCATTCCAATGGAAAAAACCATGCACACTCCAGAAACACCTGTACCCTCAGATTTCATCCGAGATATCATCAGCGAGGATCTTGCCAGCGGCAAACATTCCCGGGTGGTCACCCGTTTCCCTCCGGAACCCAACGGCTACCTGCACATCGGTCATGCCAAGGCCATCTGCATTGACTTCGGGACCGCCCTCGAATTTGGTGGCGAATGTCATTTGCGCATGGACGACACCAATCCTTCCAAAGAAACCATGGAATACGTCGAGAGCATCAAAAACGACGTACGCTGGCTCGGCTTCGACTGGGGCGAGCATTTTTATTTCTCGGCTGATTACTTTGAACGGATGTACGACTGCACCTGCGCCTTAATCCGCAAGGGAGGCGCCTATGTCTGCGAGCTGACCCAGGAGCAATGGAAAGACTACCGTGGCATCCCCACCCAGCCGGGAAAAGAGAGTCCCTTCCGGAATCGGCCGGCGGAGGAAAGTCTGGACCTGTTCAACCGTATGAGAGCGGGAGAATTTCAGGACGGAACCCTTTGCGTCCGTGCCAAAATCGATATGTCGTCACCCAACCTTCATATGCGTGACCCGGTGATTTACCGGATCATGAGGGCGCATCATTACCGAACCGGCGACAAATGGTGCATCTATCCCACTTATGATTTTGCCCACCCGATCGAAGATGCCATTGAGTACGTTACCCACTCCCTGTGCACCTTGGAATTTGAAGTGCACCGCCCTCTCTACGACTGGGTTTTGCAGCAATTGCACATGAACCCCACCCCACCCCGCCAAATTGAATTTGCCCGCCTGAACCTGACTTACACAGTTCTCAGCAAGCGTAAACTGCTGGAATTGGTGCGTGATGGCCATGTCAAGGGCTGGGACGATCCGCGCATGCCAACCGTTGCCGGATTGCGCCGCCGTGGTTTCACGGCAGAGTCCATTCGCCACTTCTGCAAACGGATTGGCGTCACCAAATTTGACGGCTACACGGACATCGCCCTGCTTGAGTTCTGTGTGCGGGAGGAACTTAACCAATCCGCTAACCGCGCCATGGCGGTGCTGGATCCGATCAAAGTGGTCATTGATAACTTCCCGGCGGATCAGGTCGATTTCCTCGAAGGAATCAATAACCCTGAGAACCCGGATGCGGGTGTACGGATCATCCCCTTCACACGCGAACTCTACATTGAACGTGATGATTTCCGCGAAGAGTCTTCTAAAAAGTATTACCGCCTGGCCCCTGGCCAGGAAGTTCGGCTGCGTTACAGCTATTTCATCACCTGCACCGGCTTCACCAAGGATCCGGTAACTGGCCTGGTTACCGAGATTCGCTGTACCTATGACCCCGCCACCCGGGGCGGCAATGCTCCGGATGGCCGCAAAGTCAAGGGCACCATCCATTGGGTATCCGCCTCGGAGGGAATACTGGCTGAAATCCGGATCTATGACCGTCTGTTTAAAGACGAACATCCCGAAGAGGTGCCCGAAGGTATGGATTATAAAACCAACCTGAACCCGGATTCCTTGAAAATCGTTAAGGCTGTAGTTGAACCTGCCCTGGCGAAAGCCACCCCTGGAACCCGCTTCCAGTTCGAGCGCAAGGGATACTTCATCGCCGATAGCCAGGACCACCGCGACTCGTACCCGGTCTTCAACCAGATCGTACCACTCAAGGATTCAGGACTGAAAGCCGCAGGAGGAACCAAATGAATTATGCCAACAAAATTCTGGCTTACCTAGGCGAGCCGGATCGATTTTCACAGGTATTACTCATTGCGGGCGCCCCCCCCGTCGAAAAAGTGGGGACGCAATTCAAGATCGTCCTCAACACGGTACTTACCCCTGAGGATATCCGTGACACGCTGGCGATCTTTGCAAGTCACGCCCGGCGTACGGGGCCTTCAGATTTGGGCAAACAAGGGGTTTTTGCTTTCGGCATGCCGAATCAGGGCCGATTCAAAATTTATTATCTGACGCAACGGGGTAGTGATTTTGTCTCAATCCAGCGTATGCCTTTTGACGTCCCTAAGCTGGAAAACCTTCTCGCTCAGCCAGCTCAACTTTCGCAGGTCGACGAGGCCCTGGCTCAATCCGGTGGAGGAATTGTCCTTTTTACCGGCCCTTCACCCGACACCTTGATGCGTTTCATGTACGCTACACTGGCCCGCGTGAACGATTCTAGAAACATGGTGATCTACGTTTTGGAACAACACCTGTCATTCCTTCTGAAACATCGGAACTCCATCGTGATTCAAGTCGAGGTGGGCATTGATGTCCCGACCCTTTCGGAGGGAATCCGCAACGGACTTTTCCTCACTCCTGATTTGATGTATGTCAGCAATCCAAAAACGCCGGAGGAGTTCGAGGCACTCATGTGCGCCGCCCAGGCAGGCGCGCTGGTGCTCGTAAGTGCCATCGCCATTAATGAACAGCATCTGTTGGGAGATCTGGAAAAACGGTTGCAAGATGACTTTCCTCTCCTGTGCCACCATATCCTTAAAACGATCAGCGTGAACGCGGATCCGGCGGGATCGATAACCCTGACATAATAGTAGTAAAGACTCCACAAAACAGGACGAAGACCATGACAAAGAAAATCCAAAGCCGGTGGGTGGTAAAGAGTGACGACTCACGATATATCATTAACCGCGAAAAAGATGGAGGGGTGATCCTGTTGGACTGCGCCGTCCTCGAACCCAATGATCCCGACAGCATGGAGGGATTGTTTTACATTGCCCCCGCAGATGCCGAGGCCTTTCTATCCACGATGAAAGCGGCCCTAGCCATGGATGGACAAAGCGAGTCCCCTGCTCCGGAAAAAGCTAAACCGGCCAAAGCAGGCACAAAAGGGTAAGCGGAAATAGTATAGGGGGATCATGCCGATTAAGGCCTATATATTCGATTTAGACGGCACCCTATTGGATTCCGAAATACTTTGGTGCAAGGCCATGCAACAGCTTATTTACAGCCGGGGCCTGCCCGTAACTGATTCCTATGCCTGCGAGTTGGTCTTTGGTCGCTCCTGGGGTGACATCCTCGCCCGACTGCGTCAGGATTATCCATCAATCACAGAAGCGGCCTGGGTTCTTGAGCAGGAAAGTCAGCAATACTATGAAACCCTCCACGCCACCGTGGATATCCGGATTCACGGCTCCATCGACCTTCTTAAAAAACTGGCCGAGCGGTACCCTGTCGCCATCGTCTCCGGATCAACACGCCGCCAGATCGCTGATGCCATCGCGTTGATGGATATTCACGATTACGTTCAATTCTACCTGGGTAACGAGGATTATCCCCGCGGCAAGCCCGACCCCTCGGGATTCCTCCTTGCCGCCTGCCATTTCGGGATTGACCCGGAAAACTGTTTGGTTTTCGAGGACTCTTCCGCTGGCGTACGCGCCGCCAAAGCTGCGGGCATGCACTGCGTTGCATTGCATCAGAAGGGGCATCCGCCTCAAGACGTGAGCATGGCAGATGAAATCCTGTCCGATCTTGCAGAGTTTCACTTGGACTTATGATGGCAGCGGCAATATTTTTAACGCTGGTGGGGTCTATGCTGTTCCTGACCATTAGTGGTGGCGGCCTTTTCCCCATTACAGTCGGCATTGTGGCAATAGCAACCAGCGCACTGGCCTGCGTGGTCACCCACCGGAATTCCGGATCCCGCCCCCATCTCGAGATTAGCCTCGCACTCATCCTCCTCTTCATTCTGATTACCGCCCTTCCCCTGCCGCCGGCCCTGGATGCACTCGCCGGCTCATTGCGACATCAACAAAATCAGGCTGTTGTGACATCGATCCATGAGGCAGCACAATATGGGGCACTCCCCCTGATGGAGGAGCCCTGGTTCTGCCTGAGCCGGAACCGGGCGGGTACGCTCCGCTTTTTTCTCCTGCTGGCAGCCGCCATAAGTGCGTGCCTCCTGACTGCTGCCTTACCCTCAAAAGGCAGACTATTATTCTTGGGTTTCCTGGCCCTGCTGGGAACGGGTGTTGGAATAGCCGGACATATCGGCCAATGGAAAATTCCACAGGGGGATACCCTGTGGTGGTTTATTCCGGTCCCCCATGCACCCACTTCACCGGTAGGTTGCTTCCTCAACCGCAACCACTTCGGGGGATTTGTAGCCATGCTTTGTCCAGTTGCCCTGGCGCTCGCCGCCCATTCCATCAGTACACGACGATGGGTTGGCGCCATTTTTTATTTTGGACTGACCAGCCTGATGGGATGCGTGGTCTTCATGTCACTTTCCCGTGGTGCCATGCTGGCCATGGCTGTCGGCCTGGTAACAACGGCCCTGATCATTACCTTTCGACACCGACTACTCTGGGGGGGCATACTTCTCTGTTTAATGGCGGCAGGTAGTGGCCTGTTGGTTACACAAAGTCCGGCCATCCGCACACGTCTGGCAGGGATTCATAACCCGGCACAAGTTGACAGCGTTAACAGTCGTCTGAATGAATGGAAGGAATCCCTGCGAGTCTGGCCCCATTACCCCATCCTAGGGGCCGGAGCCAACGCCCTCCGCATGGTATACCCCCAATATCGGCAGACCAGTGTCGGCGCCCGTTTGATCCATGCAGAAAATGAATACATCCAACTCGTAGCCGAATGCGGGCTGCTGGGAGTGGGACTTGTCTTCATGGTGGCATGGAGCCTTCGACAAAGACTGAAACAAGCTTCTGCACGACCTCCTGCAGTCATCATTACCGCGGTTTCAGGCGCTCTGTCTGTCACGGCCATCCACTGCATCTTTGATTTCCCTGCTCATCTTCCGATCTATGCGCTTGTTCTGGGTGCGCTGGTCGGATTATTACTTACCCCGGTGCCAGAAACTCATCCCCGCTGTTGGCTGACCATGACGCCAGCACTGATCGCGCTTCTTGGGACTATCGCCATTGCCTGCTATCAACCCTCCGCGGTACGAACCATGGATGATCCAAATTATCTCTATAAGGCCAAATACCGGGACTTGCACCGTGCGCTGATCTGGGCACCAACATCATCGGCCTGGCTTTATCTGGGACGGACCATGTTTAAAGAAGGTTCGATAGTAAGGAATGGTCCTCTTTGCAGCCAGGCGGAATCCTTAATGACCCGTGCCGCGACACTGGATCCTCAAAATTACTGGCTTTGGTATGAAGTGGGCCAGATCCGGCTCAGCCTTGATGATAAGCAGCGGGCCACCGAGGCCTTTCAAAAGGCTCAAGCGCTCCGATCCTGGATGACCCCACCCGTAATCCCTGGGGGATCCACACCATGAACCACAGCCTCCTGGGTGCGTCATTTCCATTTGCCATAGCGCTTATCTGGTACTTAATACGGCACTGCCGGGCGAGTTTTGCCATGCTCATCATCACTCCCCTCGCCATGGCCATCTGCGGCGTGTGGGCGTCCATTCCGGATCTTCCCCGGTTAGTTGGCTGGCACTCACTCTATATGAAGCTCTCCATGGATCCACGGATCAATATCTTCTTCTGGCACTATACCATTGACCAGATTGAGACCGACTCCTCCTGGTATGCTGCGGGAATCTTTTTGCTGGGGATGGCGGTTATGCTGGCTGCCCTGCGTGAACTAAAAATACGGGAGACTCCCTGATGGCTCACGCTGCACTCCATTTCGCGGTGGGAATGACGGCGGGCATGGTGCTACTGGCTCCACGCCTCAGAACGGCCTGGCAAACGCGACGGCATGTGTACGCTGCCGCAAGGTGGTGGGTCCTCGCCGCCTGGGGCCTTGGCTTTGCCGCAATTGTGCCCAGCCTACTGAAATATGGAGGATGGCCGGAATCATTTTGTGCAGGCTGGTGGATGAATATATTCCTGCTACACCCCCTCCTCAACCGGCTTCTCCCCCAGAACCTGATTCTGGCCAGTTTCATATTCGGCAGTCTGATCGCCCTCCAATATCTGATCATACTGGCATCCATCCGGCGAATGAATCCGCCTAATGCATGAATTGGATGATACCTTTTCGCACCATCATCACGGCGATCGCGGCGAGCAGGAGACTGGCCAGTTTGGAGACGGCTTTGGTACCTGCCCGGCCCAAAAGGGAGGTAATGAAACCGGCGAAGTGGAAAACAATACCAGCCAGCAGAATGTTCATGATGGCGGCAGAGATCGTGGGAATAATTCCATACTGATCGACGAGCAGTAAGATGGTGGTCAGCACCGCTGGCCCGACAATCAGGGGAACCCCAACTGGAACAGCGCCGAGACTATCAGGATCCTCTGGATCCGGATGTTTATTGCTCACCAGAAGATCGCGCAATGAAATGGCAAAAAGCAGAACTCCCCCCGCGACCATGAAGTCGGAAGTCGTGATCCCCAGCAGTTGGAATACAGCCTTCCCGATCATCACAAAAACAATCGCCACCAGGGTGCCGGTAATCAGTGATTGCCAGATCACCTTCCGGAGCTTCTGTTGGTCAATGCCCTCGGTCAGGGCCAAAAACATCGGAAGCACACCCACCGCATCCACGGCAACAAACAGCGGCACAAAACACAACCAGAAATTATGCATAATCGTTCCCCTTGATAGAATTCACCACAGCTACCTAACAGAAGCAGGTGTCCGATGCATCACGCGCTTGAATACCCTCGAAAAATAAAAGGGATCATCATATCCCAGGCGTGCGGCCGTCTCCTTGACACTGAGTCCCTCATCACGCAGATAGCGGTAGGCCAACTGCATCTGCTCGCGATGAATGAACTGGGTGGGCGTGACTCCAAGCTGTTTCCTAAACAACGCATTCACATGTTCCGGGGTAACCCCAAATACATGAGCTAAACTGCGCCGGGTGATCTTCTGGTCGAGATGAGTACGAAGATATGACACCATGACCTTCATCCGCCCTGAAAAAACGCCCGACTGCCCTCCACTCCAGAACCCAGCTAACCTCACCCAGATTTCCTTAAGTATGGTCTCAAGCAACACCGCCCGATATTTATCATACCCCTCGAACACCGTCCGACAGCGCATAAACAGGTCATGAATGGCGGTATCGCCGTCCGTTCGGGTCACCCGCTGGGGGGGTGGCGAAAAGCCATAGTCTCCCTGCGCCCAGCTCGCACCGGGAATGAGCTCGCCATGAATACAACTAAAAACTGCATGAGCCAGCTCATCTACCCGCCTGACAGTGTGCCACTCCATCGGGGGAATCAGCAATACATCTCCGGCGCTCAAAATAAGGGGAGAAGCCGTTCGGGTTTCATAGGCAAAACGTCCTTCGATAATCAGGATTAATTCGAAATCCGGTATTTGTCGTTCGCCCCAATACCGCCCGCGACTGACCTCCAAGTAATTCGCAACACTCACAACAGGGCGAAGCTCATTCACCGTTAGCTGAATAAATTTCTTATTATTGTCCATGAAAACCCAACCGTCATCCATTGTTTTCCTGATCCATTCAATGTATACTAACTCATAGTAACTGGTTTTTGTTTTTAACAAATTACTTTTATTCATGTTCTGCAATATTAAGGAAGGATATACCTCATGAGCTCTCCCCAAAAAGTGATCACTCCCTGCCGTCAAAAATGGAAGGGCACCATGACTGACCGCCAGCGCTTCAACAACCAGATGCAGTATCTCCCGGTTGACCGCTGTTTCAACATGGAGTTTGGCTACTGGGAAGAGAACTTCAGCGAATGGGATCTATTTACAAAAAACAACATTAAGAATAATGACGAGGCGGATGTATTTTTCAGCTTTGATAAACAGGCCGTGACGGGAGGCAATGTATGGATGAGTCCGCCGTTCCCCCATGCGGTGATTGAGGAAACCGCGAACACGAAAATTGTCATGAACGGGGATGGTTTGCTGGCCGAGGTCCCCAAGGATGGCCACGACACAATCCCCCATTACATCAAGGCCAGCATCGTGACCCCGGACGACTGGAAACGCTGCAAGGAAGAACGGTTCCGGCTGGACGATCCCGCGCGCAAGGTAAATATCGAAGCGATGAAACGCGCTCATCCCACGACCCGGGACTATCCCCTGGGCGTCTGGTGCGGCTCAATGATCGGTAAAATTCGTGACATGCTGACTTTTGAGGGTCTCGCCTACGCTGGCTTTGACTACCCGGAAATGGTTGAGGACATGGTCGAAACGTCCTGCCAACTCGTCGAGAATGCCCTCGACCAGATGCTCCCCCAAATGGATTTCGACTTCGCGGCTGGCTGGGAGGATATTTGCTTTAAAAATGGGCCCATCGTCTCGGCCGATTTCTTCCGCGACGTCGTGATGCCTCGCTACAAACGAATTTCCAAACGCCTCCAAGCCGCAGGAATCAAGCTCTGGTGGATTGATTGTGATGGCGATGTGAGACCCATTTTAAAATATATGATGGAAGGGGGCATGAATTGCCTGTTCCCCTTTGAAGTCAATGGCTGCGCCCACCCGGCAGAACTGCTGGCTGAGTACGGCAAAGAACTGCGCATCATGGGCGGGTTCGATAAAATCGAGATGGCCAAAGGCCCCGACGCCATCAAAGCTTATATGAAAACCTTGATTCCGCTTGTCGAACGTGGCGGTTACATCCCGTTCTGCGATCATCGGTGCCCCCCCAATGTGAAACCGGAATATTACCTCTATTACCTGGATCTCAAGGAACAGATGTTCGGTCTGAAATCATAATTTCTTTAAAAAGTCACGGCAAGTATCAGTGGCTTCCACGACCTTGCCGTGTTTGCTGCATCGTTGTACGAAGGGATTCACCACATAGTGCTGACAGTGCCGGCAAAGGCGTTCCGCCTCGGCCTCATCAAACACCTTAATGACGCGGGAGACGTCGCTGTCATCAAACACCTTCGGCTTGCGCCGCTGCTTAAACGGCACCTCAGCCTCATCCAAATACTCATGTCCACAGGCCGCGCAGGTCAGGCTCTCCCCGACCTTCTTGAACCCGTCAAACTTAGGCACACGTTTAAGCAAACTTTCCTGCCCACATGCAGAACAAATTATCTCAACACTGGCCATTAAGCACTCCTTAGGGATCTCAGTTATCTGTTATCGGTTATGGTTATTCAGCCCCAATAACCAATAACTCAGAACAAATAACCCGCTCCCCTATACCAATTCACTTGCCTTCGCCACCGCCTCGGCAATCTTACTCACATCTTTGCCACCAGCCCGCGCCATGGCCGGCTGACCACCACCGCCGCCGCCCGCGATCTTGGCCACTTCCTTGATAATCTTGCCGGCATGGACTCCCTTCTTCACAAGATCAGGGCTCACAACCACGATAAACTGGGCCTTACCATCGCTTGTCGCACCGAGAACCACAACAGCAGATCCAGCCTTTTCGAGAGCCGCTTCCGCGAGATTCTTCAGGGCATCAGGAGAAACCTCGCCCACCGCAACGGCCATCAGTTTGACCCCTTTTACCTCTGCCGCAGCGGCCAGAACACCATCTAACTTCTGCATCGCTGCGGCATTTTCGTTATCCCTGATCTGCTTTTCAAGCGCCTTCACCTGATCCACAAGAGTGTCCACACGTCCGGGGATTTCGACTGCCGACACACTGAAACGCTTGGCCAAGCCCTCCAACATAGACCGGTCATTACACATCGCGTCATAGGCCGGGATGCCGGTCACGGCCTCGATGCGCCGAACTCCGGAAGCGATGGAACATTCCGACACGATCCTGAACAGGCCAATTGTGCCCGTGGCCGATACATGAGTTCCCCCACAGAGCTCACGACTGAATCCACCTACATTCACGACCCTCACGGTGTCACCATATTTCTCATCAAAGATGGCAACAATCCCCGATCCGGGCACATCTTTAAGAGCCATCTCACTGATGCCAACAGACGCATTGGCAATAATCAGTTCATTAACACGGCGCTCTACGGCAGCCAGCTCAAGCGGTGTTAGCGCCTGGAAGTAATTAAAGTCAAACCGCAGCCGCTCGGGAGAAACCATGGAGCCAGCCTGCTTAATGCTGGTGCCCACAATCTCTTTCAAGGCAAACTGCATTAAATGCGTTGCCGTATGGTGACGGGCCGTCGCCGCCCGTCTCTCGGGGTCCACAGTGGCTGACACCATCTCACTTGCCGTTATTTTACCGCGCGTCACCCGCCCCACATGAAGAACGATTCCTTCGGTCGGTTGCCGGGTATCCGTCACTTCAAACTCACCATCGGGGCCGGTAATGGTTCCACGATCCCCGACTTGTCCGCCTTTTTCTGGATAAAAAGATGTTTCCGCCAGCAGAATGGCGCCTTCCTGCCCTTCGAACATTGCTTCCACCACAGCACTAGCCCCAGCGGCATCCTTGCCCAATAGTTTCAGTACAGGGGCTTTGCCGGAAAGGCCGGCGTAACCGATGAATTTCGTTTTGATACCACTCGCAACAAGATCCGACACCAGATCCACATCAGCGTCCGCCGTGGCCGCCTTGCGGGCATTCCGAGCCCGTTTCCGCTGCTCATCCATCAAAACAGCAAACCGCTTTTCATCGACATCCAAACCTTTTTCTTTGGCGATTACCACGGTCAGGTCCAGCGGGAACCCGTAGGTATCGTAGAGTTTGAAGGCCGCATCTCCGGGGAACACAGTACTCCTAGAAGCAACCACGTCGGCAGTCACCTCATCAAACAGGAAAAGCCCCCGGTCAAGGGTCACAGAGAAACTCTCCTCCTCAGCCAGAATAGCCCGGGCAATCTCTTTGCGATGTTGACCTAACTCCGGGTATTGAGCACCCATCGTCTCCTCCAGTGTGGGCAGTAGCGCCGTCATAAAGGGCTTGGTAAAGCCGATCTTCCGTCCATAGCGAACCGCACGGCGCAGTAAACGACGCAACACATATCCCCGCCCGTCATTAGAGGGAAGCACCCCATCACCAATGGCAAAGGCGAGCGTCCGGAGGTGATCGGCAATCACCCGCATCGCCACCCCTCCCGATCCTTCATAGGGATACCCACTCATCTGGACCATCTTCTGGATCACGGGCTGAAAGATGTCGGTGTCGTAGTTGGAGGTCTTCCCCTGAATCACGGAAACCACACGTTCCAACCCCATCCCGGTATCGACGTGTTTGGCAGGAAGCTCCTCGAGAGACCCATCTTGTCGACGATTGTACTGCATGAAGACGTGATTCCAGATTTCGATCACCTCCTGCAGACCGGCATTGATCATATCCGGTGTGCAGCCATTGACCGTACGGTCAAAATGAATTTCAGAGCAGGGCCCGCAGGGGCCGGTTTCACCCATTTCCCAGAAGTTATCCTTTTCGGCAAATTTCAAAATATGGGTTGGATCAATGTCAGTGACCTCTTTCCAGATGGCAATTGCCTCATCATCATTCTTATAAACCGTAGCCCACAGACGGTTTTTGGGGAGTCCCCAGACCTTAGTTAGCAGTTCCCAGCCCCAGGCGATGGATTCCCGCTTGTAGTAATCCCCGAAAGACCAATTCCCCAGCATCTCGAAAAAGGTATGATGATAGGTATCATGGCCGACCTCTTCGAGGTCGTTATGTTTGCCGCTTACGCGAATACACTTCTGACTGTTAGCAACCCGCCCATACTGGCTCACACGGGCACCCAGAAAGATTTCCTTGAACTGGTTCATCCCGGCGTTGACGAACAGAAGCGTCGGATCCGCTTGCAATACCACAGGCGAACTGGGGACAATCTGATGTTGCTTGGACTTGTAGAAGTCCATAAACGATTGCCTGATTTCTGCCACCGTCATTGCTGATTTCGTCATAATAGCCATCCTTTTCGATCCAATCCAAAGCCCATACACAGAAACAATATCCATTATCAAAATAGGGCCAGAGGCTATACCACCCCTTGCTCTGATTCAAGCAATCTCCACAGCCTCAATTCATATTGATAACGCGGGAATTCTCACATGCGGAGTTCGCGCAGCATGGCCCGGATGCCCAGACTATTAGGACATTTCTGCTCGCACGCGCCGCACTCGTTACATCGGGCGGCGCTTTGCGCCTCCGGAATCCCCTTGAGTCCGCTCTGAGGCCAATCCGAAAGGCCAAAACACTTCCAGTTCCTGTAAACCTCCATATGCCGCGGAATGTCAACCCCTTGCGGACAAGGCATACAATAACGGCACATCGTACAAAAACGGTCGCCCAATGTGGCGCGCAACCGATCCAGGCCTTCACACATCGCCTCAAAATCAACCGAGCCGGGCACAAACTCCCGAACCGTTTTAACGTTCTGATCGAGCTGTTCCGTTCGATTCATGCCGGAGCAGGCAGTGCTCACGTTTGGATTGGAAAGAACAAATCGTAGTGCCATCTCGGTGGTAGGCAGATCCATCTTGAGCGCTTCCTTCAACTTGTCGGATTCAAAGGATAACATCCCCCCGGCGACAGGGCACATCGCCACAACGCCCACACCCAGTTCCCCTGCCCGCTTGATGGTCGGCTCATACTGACGATTCAATAAATTGTAAGGAACAGTCAGGCTGTCAAATAACCCCGTCTCAATGCATCGGGTGAAATTCTCCGGCGTATCGTGGCCGGTAAACCCGACATGCTGAATCAGACCTTCATTCTGGGCGCTTCGGATGGCTTCAAGCACACCACCACGTTTAAGCAGATGCGGCATATTGGCCCAGGCAAACCAGCCAACCTGGAAAAACTTGAAGTGAGTCAGCCCGAGAATATCGAGCTGGCGCTCGATCTCCTTTCGGAACCGGTAAGCCGTCTGGTCGGGACCGATGCCTTCCTTACCGGAAATAATAACCCCTGCTGTTTTACCAACAAGTCCCGGAGCCGTACGATGCTGACAGGTGCCGCCCAGGTAATACCGTGTAGTCTCGAAATAATTGACTCCCATATCTATGGCCTGAGCAATGAGCGAAGTGTTATAAGGCTGATCCTCGCCCAAACGCATACAACCAAAAGACAGGGCGGACACGGTCATACCGGTCTTACCAAAGGGACGATATCGCATGGTATCCGCTTTGCAGTTTAAAGGCTCACTGTTTGAAGGCATCTTCATAATTATTCCACTTTTCTGATGGTGCTGGCACGTACTCCGAAACTCAGATATAAAAAATCACGGATTAAGAAAGTGTCAAAATCGAGACGGAAACACAATCAAGTAGATCTAACTTCACGCTTTCTCTGGTTTTCACCCTATGGTACGTTCCGGCCCATGCAAATTTCTCGACAGCGATTATCTCTCTGCATTTACTTACTGCCAGCGGTTGCCGATATGGTGGTTGCCCAGTTTATGTTCATCAATGCGATCCGTCTGTCGCAGCAAGGGGCAAGCGCCACGATCGTAGCCAATACCCTTACCACATGGAGCCTGGTCTATCTTGTGGCCTGCCCGGTAATTGGACGATTTATCACCGCCGCGAATGCATCGCGCCTGATGGTGGCCTCCATGGGTGGTCTTTCAGTGCTGAGCCTGCTCTTTACCCTCATTCCCGGGGTTATCGGGGTTTACATCCTCATGGCGCTGGCGGGCATTGCAACGGCGCTATTCTTTCTGCCATTTCAGGTCTTCATGAAGGCCGTGGATGGGGCCAATAACAAACCCCTCACCTACTCGACCGGACTTTACACCTTTGCCTGGAGCATGGGCTTTGCCATCGGCCCCTTTGTCTCCGGACTTCTGATGGAACTTGGCACCTCAACACCGGATGTCGCCAACACAGGCTGGAAATGCGCCTGCTATTTCGCATCAGTCATGTCGGCCCTGACAGGAATAGCCATTTTCTTTCTGAGAGACTTTGCCCAGTCACCGCAAACCAATACTGATCGACTCGTCGTGACGCCCCTCCCTCCCGAATCAAAACCAGTGAACTATTCGCGTCAATCTGACCTCGCCTGGCTTGGGTGGATCAGTGCAGGCGTGGGTGTCATCGTACTTACATTTATTCGCGCCGTCTTCCCTGTACGCGGAGAAACCTTCCTTCATCTGACTCAAAGTTTTCAAGGGCTGCTCTTTTTCTTACTAAGTGCCGCCCAGGGGCTGACGGGATTAGCATTATGCTGGAGTCGGTTCTGGATGTACCGCCCCACCACAATAGCAATATTTGGCAGCTTGGGTATGGCGGGAATGCTGATGCTGGGCTTTGCTCAATCTCCCCTAATACTCTGCACTGGTGCCATAGTGTTCGGGATCTATGCAGGCAGCTTTTTCTTCTACCTGGTTTTTCACGCTCTGGTTCACCCCCAGAGAAGTTCGCAATATGTGGCGATCAATGAAAGTGTGGTGGGCATCTGCACGATGCTGGGCGCCATGCTGGGAGGACTCCTGGCCGACCGATTCGGGTTCGGCACACTCTACGCCACAGGCGCAACCCTCATTCTACTGGCCTTAATCCTGCAAGGGTTCATCCACAACCGCAAACCGTTGAGGTAAAAGAGCCCTAAGTTATTAGTTATCTGGAGAGGTTATTGGGAATTCCCAGTAACCAATAACGAATAACCATTTTACTGCTGAAGCTCGGTCTTGTAAGGGATCTTGATTTTATAGGCCTTGCCCAAGCGGCCAAGCTCAGTGATGACCCCGGGCTGTTTCGTGCGGGTGTGCTCCCCGATGAGATAATAGGCACGCTGCCAAGCCCAACTTTTCCTAACGCCTTCATCCGCCACCAAGGCCGTTGCAAGATCCAAATCAAAAACCATATCACACTTGATCTCATCGGCCTGCCCTGTAGCCTGGAATACCAGATGCGGCGTCCCTTTAAGATACCGCCCGTAAATCACCAACGGCCGGTCGAGATACAGATTTGCCGTCAGAGCCGGGTAGGCCTCACAATACGTCTGGCCTGCAAACCGGAACCGCACATCGGATAACACCGGACGACTCACTTCCCGCACACGATTCTCCAACACGGCCGGTATATCCCAGCGGCCAGTCTTGACAATATAAGTATCGCCACGGTTCCGATAACTTAAGAGATCCAGCAAATAGGCATCGACACCGGGGAAAGTACCTACCGTGAAAACGGACACCTGCCCCTGATTGGCCTGACTGAAAGCCTCAATGATCCGGGTGTGATCAGTCATTCCCATGGTCGCAACCCCATCACTCGCAACAACCATGATGACCGGGCGACCAGGCTTACGGGGTAACTGAAGCAAATCTTTAAGAGAATCATAGATATCGGTATTGCCAACCGATTCCATCCGTCCGATGAATTCCCGTGCCCGCTGAAGATTATCAGGATCCACAGTCGCCCAGGTATCGAAGCACTTCACAACCGAATCACGAAATTCCACTACGTTGAAGCGGTCACCCGGAGCCAGAAGATCAAGGGACTTGAGCAGTCCCTCGCGGCAATAATGGAGTTTCTGCTCAGTGATACTGGCCGAGCCGTCCTGGACCAAAATCATATCTTTTGTCAGCACAGGCAACAGGTCCGCCGTCCGGCGCTTGATCTCAATACGGCAGTAATCATACAGTTCGCCCCTCGGCGTATGATAGACATACACGTCTGCTTTCAGGTGCCGCTCCAGGGCCTTAAGGATATTGACGCGGGCCTGCTTCTCCTCGATAAGTTTCTTGGGCTCCTCTTCAATAACCTTTTTAGGAGGTGGCACATCCCGCGCGGCACGCCCTAACCCCACTCCGGCAGGCACGTTCCGCCCCCAGGTAAATTTAGAGGGATCATCCACCAGGTAATAGGCTCCCGTAGAGACCAACCCGCTTTCCAGGGCTTCCCTGCTGGCTGGTGCTGAAATATCCAATCCGGTCTCCCCGCGGGGAACTGTATCCATATATCGCCGCGGCTTCCGCAGGGCGGCATCATCTTTTACAATGGCCTTATTGATACTCAGAATTTCCTGACAGGGTTCCCAGAGCGGACGATCCACCGGCACCGGTTCGGCCAGATTCCGTTGCTCGCCGATCAATACCCCCGCCCCCACCTGCCGCGGCTCCACCGCCGACTCGTCCATCGCGCGCCGTATAGTTGTCGCCTCGGTTCCAACATCACCAGCCACCTCACCACGTGCAGTCTCAGGCTTGAATTTCGGAGGGCGCCGGTCAACATCCGGCAGTTCAGGCACCGGCTTCACATCCTCCAATTTCAGGGAAATCTGTTTCTCCGAGGCTGGGCGGGCGGTCATCTTATAGACACTGAAACCCGGAAGCATAAGAAAGACGGCTATATGCAAAAGGAGTGATGCCAGTATGGCGATGCCATACCAAACCAGATTGCGGCGGCGGATCTGCCGGATCATCTCCACGGCGCCTAAGGCCTGGTTTTTCTTTCGGAAATTGAGTTGTCTCTGAGTCATGTTCATGGGATTAATTCTTTTTTACCCAATCACTATCAGGGTAACGCTCCAGCAATTCTTTTTTAGCCTTCAAGGCGTCATCCACACGACCCGCCGCAGTAAATTCCGCAACTGCCAAGTACAAACATTCCGGGACCAAATCCGGATCATCAAATAACACCGCCACACTCAGAAAATGACGCGCGGCGCCTCCATGATCCCCTTTTGCCTTCAGTGATTTTCCGATTCCGGCATAAGCTTGGACACGAATGGGAAGTAACAAATCAGTTCCCGCCAACGTGGCCGACTCCTCAAACGCACGTTTAGCCTTATCGGCATCATTACCCAATAGATTCAGCTCACCCAGCTTAAGCCACGCTTCAGCCAATGCCTGACTTTTAAAACTTACCCCCGTCACCCGCTCAAAAGCCTGTCTGGCATCCTCAGTCTTCCCCTGCCCCATCAGAATTTTACCCTTCAGGCACCAGGCCGTTTGCTTCCAGTTATCCGTTTTTGCCTCGGTCAGCAGTAATTCAACCACTTCGGACGCCTTGGCATACTCATGCTTTTTTAGCTGATAATCACCCAGCCATTCCAGCAATTCGATGGGAAATTTTTCGCGCAGCGGCGAGCGAATCAGCTCTTGCAGAATGGGCGCGGCATCATCCGGTTTTGCTCTCCGCTGAAGCACCAGGGCCAGACGGAAATTGGCCCGCTGCCGCAAATCATCAGAGGGAGGCGGCACCGCCGTAAACACCTGACGAAAGGACGCCTCAGACTCCTCGAATTTACCGGCTTCCTCCAACAATACCCCGCTCCAGAAGCGGGCATCAGCCAGATATTTCGTGGCGGAAAATTTCACGAGAAGCTCACGCCAGGTTTCCATCGCCTGGGCATCCCTCCTCAAATAGGTTTCGCTAATTGCCTTCTGATAGAGGGAATCCTCAACAAACCGGCATTGCGGGAATTTCTCGAGTAACCGGGAATAAGCAGCCACAGCCTGCTCCGGCTTTTTCGCCGTTCCAAGGCAGGAAGCCTGGGCAAAAATGGCCTGAGGAACCAATTCATGTTTCGGAAAATCTGCCGCAAGCCGCCCAAACAACTCGGCAGCCTGTAAAAGGTCGCCCTTCTTCTGGAGCAAATGGGCCAGTCGGTACAACGCATCCCCCGCCAGCATGGAGTCAGGATACTGGTCAAGCAGCATACGGTAATACTGAACAGCGCTGGCATCATCATTGAGCGCCGCACTCGACTCCGCCAAAAGCCAGCATACATCCCGCTTCACGCGATCGTTAGTAATCAGTCCCCGCGCCTGGTCAATTGCCGCCTGAAAACGCCCGAGCTTGAATAATACCAGGGCCCGTTCGTAGACCGCACTGACTGCGGAATCCCCCGATGGATTATGCTTTAGCAACTCAGCATACGTCTCAGCGGCCTCCTCGTTTTTCATAACCTGCCGCAAACAGTTTGCCTTGAGATAAAGCCATTCAGGAATCTTTCCAGCCTCCTCCGCCGATTCGGTCGCTGCATCCCCATAAATTTTCAAAGCCTCGGCAAAGCGCTTGGAGTTGTAAAGCGCCCAAGCCTGTTGCAGCCGCGATTGGACCACACGCTCATCTTTCGGATATTGAGTGGCTAATTTTTCATAGGCTTGCGCTGCGGCATCATAGTCTTTCCGGGAATAGCAGAAGTCTCCAAGCTGGAACAAAGCCTCGGCGCCCATCCGTGGCGATCCCGGAGCAGCTGCCGCCAATCCATAGAGAAGTGCGGCCCGCTTGCCCTCGCCGCGCCGGTCAATCCCTGCCAGTGCAAGAGCCGCATAGGGAATTAACTGGGTACCCGTATACTTCGTTAACACCGCATCATAGGCACTAGCCGCCTCATCCAGCTTCCCTTGCTTCTCCAGGGCGCCCCCCAACGCAAACTGACAAGCCGCCCCCATCTCAGGCATCGGGGACCCCTTGAGCATGGAATTGAGCAACTGAATCTGCTCTTCGCGCTTCCCGCTCTGTTCCAATAGTTCGGCCCGGCGCAAGCCGGCACGGTAATGGGACTCACCCCCGGCAAACTCATCAAATACCCGCTGATACGCCTGACCGGCCTCCTGGGTTCTGCCAAGCGAGCGGAAACATTCGCCCATCCGGTACATGACAACGTCATTCGAAGCATTCTGGGGATTCTGCGTCAGATAGGCCTGATACTCCTTCAGCGCTGTCTCCCACATACCGCGGGAATAAAGGCCATCCGCAAACTGCAACTGCTCAACTTCACTGAGGGCAAAAACCGGCAATGATGAAAAAATGATCAGCGAAAAAATGACAGCCAGTTTCACCATCACGGTTCGCCCTTCTTTTCAACAAAGCCAGTGGCAAAAGACACATTCCAGATGTCGGCCTGGCGGCAAAGATCAAGGACGCGGATCACATGTTGATACGCCGTCTCACTGTCGGCACGCAACAACACCGGCTGGCCGGGAAAAAGCACGACCAACCGCTTGAGCAGCGCCGAGAGTTCGGGATCACTGAGTTTCCGCCCATTCACCACGGTCGCGCCATTTTTCATGATATTCAGGATAATTTCACCCGGCAGGCGCTGCTCAATCTTCGCAGTAGAAGCCGTGGGCAACTTGACATCCAACTCGGCTTCCCACTGCGTAAAGATCTGACTCATGATGGAGTAGCAGAGCAGAACCAGCAAAAAATCCACCATCGGCGCGATCTGAAAGGCGATGGGATTAGGTTGATGTTTTGCCCGAAAGTTCATTTACCCCTCTTGCTTAACAGGATGTTCATGACTTGCCCTGAAGATACCTCAAGTTCAGCAATGATCCGGGCGGCGCGGTTGCGGAAGAAAGCATAGAAGGCCATGGCTGGAATACCCACAATTAGACCCGCCGCCGTGGCAATCAAGGCCTCACCCACCCCTGCGGCCAGCAGCATCGGTTTGGCTTTGGTCAAATCCAACGCTACCGCATTGAAGGCGTGAATCATTCCAAACACGGTTCCCAGCAGTCCCACCATCGGGGAGAGTACCGCCAGATCGAACAAGTATTGGGTCTGACCCTGGATAATAAGAGCCTGGCGCCCTCCTTCAGACTCAATAACATCTTTGAGGAGTGGAGGCGAGATTTCACCGGATCGCGCATAATCAATGGCGGCGACGGCTACCTCGGAGAAGGCGCAGGGTTTATACCCGCACGCGGAACGAGCATCGGCCAGTTCCCCTGCTTCCAGCTTATCCAATACATCATCCTTCAACATCTGAGGAACCACCTGATTGCGGCGCAAAACGAAGAAAAAGTAGATCACCAGTGCCAGTCCCACAATGGACATTACTCCGAGGGCCACCATCACCACTCCCCCGCGGCTCAGCATTTCCATCAAGGAAACTTTCTGTGATAAGAGATCGTCTTTACCCGCCACCGTTTCGGCCAGCGTCGATGTTGCCGTCAATGCCAGCATCAAGGTCGTCATCCATTTCATATTCATACGCATATCCCTATTCTCCTAACCCGGCAATGCCGGAAGTTAAAAACATATATCTAGAGGCTAACGACGAAGTTTTACGGCATCAAGCCTAATCTCAATGATCTGATGCACTAGGGTAATTACGGATTGGCGGGTCACGCCCAACCGATGCGTCTCGCGGTCGAGGGAATGAATCATCCAGACGGGAAAATCCACATTGACCCGCTTTTGCTGGCTAATGACCCGTTCAGCCGCCCAACTCCAGGCACCGCATTCGATAATGCATGTAATTAGCGTAAGACACATTGTTGGGCACACCGTGATCGCACGTGGGAATATAGCCGCCGCATTCCCGCATGAAAGGAATGATCCTCTCGACCATTCTATCAATATCACGCGGCGTTTGAGCCAGCACACGCTTGTCGATCCCGCCGGTAATCACGAGATCAGGATACTGCTTACGCGTTGCCACGACATCACAGTTGCTGGCGACTTCAAACGGGCTCATCACATCCATTCCGATGCTCTCCCGGTAAATGGGGATCACCGGATCGGCAAACCCATCCGTATCAATCTGCACATAGAGATGGCGCGTGCGATCAAGCTGGCGCGCATTCAGGTTGGCAATCAACTGCTGGTAGTACGGCAGGATAAATTCCTTCATCATTTCCGGAGAGATCAGCGAACCGTGATTGTAGCAAATATCCTCCCCGAAATATATTTCGTCAATGGTCACCGCCTGCTGATGCCGGGCAATCACGGTATCGGCCAGCTCAAACCACGTTTTCATGCAATCATGCACCATGTCCGGCATATCGTAAAAAGCGTATAACAATTCCTCGGGGCCGATGAGGCTGCGCAAGTACATATAGCCTCCAACAAGATTCTGAACAATGTACCGCCCCTCCGCAGCGGCCGCACTGGCAGCGGCCATACGCAACTCCAAGTCCGCATAGCGTTCAGGACTCGCCGGATTCATCCGCCACTTCACATTCTCCACCCAGGTGCGCATGTCCTTGACGGGATGATCCACATATTCGGGCATGAAGCCATGTCGACGCCCCTTGAAAAACAGAACATGGCGTCCTGCAAAATCCTGCACCAATTCCGTTTCGCCCCGGTCCTCGATCAACTTGGTCTCAAAACAAGGCCGGAACTCAGCCTCACACCACCCGATCTGTCCCAGCGAATGACTCCCAGGCGGATCGTAACCAAACAATTGCTCCTGAGGCACATCGGCAGGCATCCCCTCCTCCGCTTTCCACCGTTCAATCGCGTCAGCCCAGATGTAGAATTCACGATGAAATATGGGCGCACCCGGTTTACGCTCATAGGCATCCCGAAGCTTGCGGGCACCCGAACTCATGCGCTCACGCGGCACTGGCGCCAAGATCCCCTCAGCACCGACCAACTCAGAACTTTTCATACTCATTTCAGACTCCTTTACTTGTTAACCCATGCGTTTGAATGCGGCTTTGAACACGAATAATCAGTATAATACGCAAAAACTGATAAAAAAAGAATGGACGAATCGGCTATTTTCATACATAAATCGGCATAACTATGTGGCAGGATTGTTCCAATGCAAGAAATGGAGGGCTCCCGGGGGGATGCCTGGCCTTGAATACCCTCTGGCATGTTCGGGCGGATGCTTCCTATTGTGTAACCCGTGATCAGCCTGCCACACAAAACATGATCGCCCTGCGAACGATAAGGGGACGAGGCAGCGTAACGCTTAATACCAGTGAGACTTTTGAGGTTTCACAAGAAACCCTGTTGATTGTGGAAAATGACCTTATTCGACAGTACCGACAGGAAGCAGGCTCATGGCACTTCTGGTGGTTCGAATTCAGAGTCAGCGGCCCTTTGTTCTTCCCGCTCCGCCAAATCATGAACGTCCCGGCGAAATCCGACGAACTGGAATTGCTGAAGCACCTGTTCAGCACCTTGAGAAAGGAGGCCCCGGCGCAACGCAGTCTTGCCTCCGCAGGTCTGGCCTACCTCCTCCACATCTGGATTGCGGCCGTTCAGGAACAACAACAAGCCTCTCCCCACCAGGCCAAGGTGATGCATACCATCGAGACCATGTATGCCCTCACCGACGGGTCGTATCGCGTAGCCGAAATGGCCCAGCAGGCTGGCTTGAGCGATCGGCGCTTCCGACAGGTGTTCGAAACCATTACCGGTCAAACTCCTAAACATTTTTATGATGGGATCCGGCTCGAGTTCGCCCGCCAACTGTTACTCGCCTCTCCGGACAAAATCGAGACCATCGCCGAACGTCTGGGATTCTCAAGCCCCTTCCATTTCAGCCGGAGTTTCCGCAAATGTTTTGGCGCCCCCCCCTCCCACATCCGCAACGGGCGAAACTAGATCGCCCTGCACCTTCAGTAGGAGGGGGTATGCTTAATCTTAATCCTCGCCGCGCCTTGAGCGGGTACGCGCCCATATCGATAAGCACTTCCGCACTCCCCTGACCCTGGATCATCTGGCGGACATCGCTGGGCACTGGTGTTCCTGATGCAGGCGGCGCGGCTTGATCCGAAGATTCAACTGCCTCGAATTTGAAAATCGGCAACAATCAGGTGCATCGGATCCAGACGAAGCGCCATTATCGTCACAAGTCCGGATTCACATCCCTACCACTTGCTCGCCTACCATGGGATACATCCACAGTTTCTCGCGTTCTTACTGGGAAGGCTACAAAAGGCCGAAAATGGTGTGTCAAGGAGAGCCCATTAGATCCTGTCCGGTGTCTCAATGCCGAGCAACTTCAAGCCCTGTCGCAAGAGTTTGGCGACCACCGAGCACAGGCGCACACGACTCTCGCGCACGCCTTCCGGCGCCTTGAGGAATGGCACATTCTGATAAAAAGTGCTATAGGCAGAGGCTAATTCATAAAGGTAATCAGCCAATATGCTCGGCTTGTAACCCTCTGCGGCACGCACCACAGTTTCCGGAAAACGGAGGATCATGACCGCCAGCACCCGCTCAATAGGCTCGCCCAGCAGAATCGGATAGTTATTCAAGTCAAGACCGGGGAATAGATCGCGATATTTGTCCTGAACACTGGCAATACGCGCGTAGGCATATTGAAGATAGGGGGCTGAATTGCCGTCCAACGCCAAAGCCTTTTCCCAGGTAAAAGTCACCAGACTCTGGGGGTTCTGACTCAGGTCAGTATATTTAACCGCCCCAATGCCTGCGGCACGCGCAATGTCCTTTTGTTTTTCTTCGGGCATCTCGGGACTGGACTCCTTAACGACGGCAAGTGCACGGGCCTCCGCCTCGTCCAGATATTTCTCCAGCTTGATCACATTGCCTTGCCGTGTTGAAAACGTTCCCTCGGGCAAACGCATCAACCCGAACCAGACATGCTCAAGATGGGTCTTACATCCAAGTTTACGGGCAACCGCAAATACCTGCCGGAAGTGGTTCTGCTGGCGCTCATCCGTCACATAGATGATCTTGTCAGGATTAAACTCAGCAATCCGGCTCTGAATGGTGGCCAGATCGGTCGTGGCATAATTAAAGCCACCATCAGTTTTTTTAACGATACAGGGTGGCAATTTTTCATCATCCAAAAAGGCAACCAAAGCCCCTTCACTCTCACGTGCCAAACCCTGATCCAGCAAAGCTTGAACAACACCGGGCAGGCGGTCGTTATAAAAGCTTTCGCCCCGCATCAGATCAAACGTCACATCCAACCGCTTGTAGATATGCGCGAACTCCTTCAGACTTAATTCCACAAATTGCTGCCAAAGCCGGCGATTTTCGGGGTCACCCGCCTGAAGCTTCACCAGTTCGTTCCTAGCCTGAGCTAACCAAGTTTCATCCGATTTGGACTGTTCGTAACTCTTAACGTAAACCCGTTCAAGTTCCTCAATGGGTTCGGCTTCAAGTGCAACGGGATCCGCGAAATGGCGATAGCCCATGATCATAATCCCAAACTGGGTACCCCAATCTCCAAGATGATTGTCAGATATCACCTTATACCCGAGAAAACGATGCAAACGATCCAGGGAATTTCCAATCACCGTAGACCGTATATGCCCGATATGCATGGGCTTAGCGACATTGGGACTGGAGTAATCAAGAATCACCGTTTTGCCGATCCCCATTTGCGGCACGCCGCAACTTGGATCACGTCCTGCCGTATCGACCATACGGGCAAGCCAATCCTTATTCAGGGTAATATTGATAAAGCCAGGACCAGCGATCTCCAGTTTGGCAACCGCATCAATCGGAACCGCTTGTTTAACAACCGTATCAGCAATCTGGCGCGGATTCTTTTTCAGTTGTTTGGCAAAGCCCATCGAGTGATTACACTGGTAGTCACCAAATTCGGCACTGGTAGTGGCCACCACACCGATAGCCCACCACCCCTCAGTAACCTCAGGTAAAGTCTTCTGAAAAGCCGCCCGCATCCAGTCCGAAAGCATTTGTTCAATAGTTGTCATAGATTGTGTCAAGCTCCACGGATCAAGTTCAGCAATTCGTCCCGTCGCGCTTCCATAACGGCCTTTGTTTTGGCCTCCAGATTCAACCGGACCAAGGGTTCGGTGTTGGAGCAACGCACATTAAACCACCAGTCAGCATATTCAACAGTAATGCCATCCAGCTCAAGAAGCTTCCCATCAGTGTACTTCTTACGAATCGCATCAAGCACAACCTGAGCGCTATGCACTTCGGAATTGATTTCACCGCTGGCAAAATAGCGTTGGATCGGCTTGATCAGCTCTGACAGTGTCTTACCCGTCTTAGTAATGACATTGGCGATATATATCACAGCCATGGCGGAACTTTCCGTCGTGTAGTTGTCGCGAAAATAGTAATGACCCGACAACTCGCCAGCGAAGATCGCCTTATTGTCACGCATCTGCTGCTTGATAAAGGCGTGCCCCACCCGACTCATCATCGGTTTACCACCACTGGCTTCAATAGTCTCCTTGACGGCCCAACTGCTGCGCAAGTCGTAGAAAATCACGCCCTTCTCCCTTTCCAAGATACTTGAAGCTATCAGGGCAGTAATAATGTCCATGGGCACGATGTCGCCCTTCTCATCGACAAATCCGGCACGGTCGGCGTCTCCATCAAACGCCA
Organism: bacterium; assembly: GCA_037143175.1. Lineage (NCBI taxonomy): Bacteria > bacterium. The sequence goes on along the minus strand of JBAWZF010000001.1, from coordinate 94,719 downwards.
CACCAAAATCAAATTTCCCATGCCGTACTGTTTCCTGTAGCACTTCCATGGTCTCCGTGTTCAGGGGATTGGCTTCATGATTCGGGAAAGTTCCATCAAGAGTGTCAAAAAGCCGCTTTATTTCAACCACTCCATCCAGGCAGCGCGCCTCCAGAATGCCCATTGAGTTTGCAAAATCCACCGCGATCTTAACCGGACGTCGAATATCTGCAGCTTTTTGTACATGTTTCACGTAAGCGGGAATGATGTCATAGGCCGTGACCGTACCCGAACATGACGCTGGGGCGGCAAACCCTTTATTGAGCACAATCTGCTCGACTTCCTTGATGCCGGTGGCGCCACTGATCGGAATCCCCTGCTCCCGGCAAAGTTTAAAGCCATTCCATTCCCCGGGATTATGTGAAGCCGTGATCATGATGCTGGCATCGGCACCTAGCGAACCGTTAGCGTAATACGACATCGGCGTCGAACACATGCCGATGTTAATCACATCGGCTCCCTGCATCGTGATGCCCTCACAAAGTGCCTTAAAAAGGGGAATGGAATGCGGACGCATGTCATATCCGATCACCACTTTTTTGCATTTCAAAAAGGTAACAAAAGCCCGGCCAATAGCATTCGCCAATGCCTCGGTCAATTGAGTGCCATAGATGCCACGAATGTCATAGGCCTTGAAAATTCCCGCCATATTAACCTCTTTTCTCAGAATTCTATTAAAATATACTTCCTCTTAAAATGAAAACGGGACGCTGAAAAGCGTCCCGTGTCTCAACCTTAATGAACTCGACTCACGTTGTCTTTTTGGTCGATTTCTTCACAGTCGACTTCTTCACAGGAACGGTCGATTTCTTCACGATCGTCTTTCCGGCCGTATGAACGACTGGCTTGACAGGAGCTTTGGCTGCATCCGCTTTCACCTGAGCCTGCTTAGCGGCTTCATCAGCCTTCTTGCGCATTTCTTCCTGAAGGCGAAGCTGGTGCTGACGGGTCCATTCCATGGCGGTCTGGCGGAGCTTCTCGACTTCATCCATCTTACGCAGGGTATCCTGCTTCAATTGTTCAGACTCCTGCCGGATCAATTCTTTCTCACCTGTCAACCGATCAACATCCTTACGGCGGCTAGAAGCCATGACAGAGGCAATGATGGCCCAGATCGTTACAAAGACAACCAATAAAGACAAAAGCATTACGGTCGTGTTCTTCGGCTCGCGCAGTGATTCATTTTCCATCATAGTATCTCCTCGTTCATCCAGTTTCCCCGTTATTCACGGTTATGTTTTTGTGAAAAATTCAGAAGCGAATATGCAGGATCGCCTAAAAAAAAACAAGTAGTTTTTTGAATAACGAGAGCGCTCCGGAATTTCGACTTCTGAATCCCGACTTCTTCCTTTGAGTTTTCATACGCACTGTGCCAAAGTGCCGCTATGACAGGCGTCGATAAAACCTTTAAATCAGGAATGGATGTTCTCCTGGAGGATCATCCAGACTGGCTGGCAGGATCGCGGGTGGGACTAGTGAGTCACACGGCAGCCGTTGATCAAGCCGGCATCACCTCGGCTGAGAAACTGCGTCATTGTCCCGGGGTTAACTTATGTGCGTTATTTGGTCCTGAACACGGTTTTAGGGGGCTTGCCGCAGCAGGCGATCCGACACAGGATGAATCGCATTCGGAATGGAATATCCCCATCTACTCTTTATACGGAACTACCCGAAAACCCACTCGAGAAATGCTTCAGGGCGTCGATATCCTGGTAGTTGAGTTTCAAGACCTCGGAGCCCGTCCCTATACTTATGTCTCCACGCTCTCCCTCGTACTGGAAGCCGCAAACGAATTCCATATTCCCGTAATCATAGCCGACCGCCCCGTTCCGCTCCCGCTCAGTGCAGATGGCCCTGTCACTGACAATAAGTTCAAGAGTTTCGTAGCGGCACTCCCCCTGCCCATGCAATACGGTATGACCCCTGCCGAGACCGCGTTATGGATCCAAAATCAATTCCTGCCAGAACTGGACCTCCGGATTGCTCCCATGCAAGGCTATAACGGCGAAAGCGAACGGCAACGCTCATGGCCGCCTTGGATGCCCCCCTCCCCGCGCATAAAGTCCTGGGAATCCGCCAGTCTCTTCACCTGTACTGTATTCGGGGAAGCGCTTCCCGCGTTGGACTATGGCTCAGGAACAAACCTCGCATTTCAACTGGTTGGCGCGCCCTGGCTTGAGCGGGATCGGCTGGCCGACCGCCTGAGCGCAAGCAGCCTTACCGGTATTAGATTTGAGCCCATTGATTATCAATCCCAGTCCGGCCTTTATCAAGGAATGTCGTTTGCCGGTCTGCGACTCATCATTACCGATTACACCACGTTCCGGCCGTTAGTAACTTGTATCACCCTCATCGAGAATATCATCACACTCTACGGACATGCTCCGCTATGGACCGCTCCCGGCACACGACCCGGGTGGTTTGATAGCCTGTTCGGAACCGACCAAGTCAGATTGGCCCTTCAGGCGGACACGCCCGCCGCAGAAATTATCGCGCAATGGCAGCCAGCTCTCATTGAATACAGACACACACGACGCCCCCACCTTCTTTATGGAACAAGATGAATAAACCTAGAAAAGCAATTATTCTGGCAGCAGGTTTCGGTTCAAGACTCCTCCCCTTAACCCTGCTCAAACCCAAGCCACTATTCCCCATATGGGGGCAACCTGTTCTGGGACATACCCTGCAATTACTGCAGCGCTGGGGCGTGAAGGAAGTGCTGGTCAATGCCCACCACCATGCCGATCAAATTCTGGCTTATCTCCAAACCATCCCCGTTCCGGGAATGAAATACCATGTTTCCTTCGAGCCGAATGTGCTCGGAACAGGCGGAGTCCTGCCCAAAGCCCGCTGGTTTCTGGATGATCAGCCTTTCTGGATGATCAATGCCGATGTGATGGCCGAATTGGATGAACTCCCCTTGATTAAGGCCTTCCATCAACATGCTGCAATCGCCTCCTTATGGCTCCACCCAGAACGCGGACCACGTACCGTTGAACACAAAAATGGTCTGATCAGTGTATTCAAAAGTCCACTCGCGAAAACTGAAGGCACCGCAACTTTCTGCGGATTGCAACTGCTCTCCCCCGGGATCCTCAAGTATCTTCCGGAATCCGGATTTGCCAGTATTGTCGATGCTTATGAAAACGCTTTGGTCGCAGACGAAAAGATCGCCGGCGTGGTGGTGCCAAATGCCTACTGGGCAGACATTGGTAACCCGGAATCCTATCTCGCCGCCCATCGTGAAATGCTGGAGTTGCCCCGCTGGAAATCCTTCCGCTCCCGTGACGGGCGGATTGTGGCATCCGGCATAGGTACTACCATTCATCCAAAAGCCAAAGTCGACCGGTCCGTACTTTGGGATCATGTCACCCTCCTCCCCGGCGCCAACGTGCAGGATGCGATTATCACGGACGGTGTGACGCTGAGTAGCCGTGCCTCTTATATGGCGATCCCCGCGGCCGATTTACCCGATGCCGTGATCAGCCGGGTTCTCAATCAACTCGACTGGAATCCTAATGCCACAACTGTTCTGCCGCTTCCCCCACGAGGTTCTGCACGAACCTTTACCCGCCTAATCTCCGGCTCTCAGGAAAAATCCAAAAGCGCTATGGTTGTACGCTACAGCCTCGAACGCCCGGAAAACGGACTTTACACCAGCCAGGCGAGATTTTTACTCAAACAGGGCATCAGCGTACCTGGCGTGCTTCTCGATTGGCCGAAGGAACAACTATGCGTTTTGGAAGATGTCGGGGAAAACAGCTTGGAGCAACTTATGCCAAACCTGGACCGGGCTCACTGTATCGAATTCTATAAGCAGACCCTGGACAACGTGGCCTGTCTGCATACCCAGGCCACGCGGGCCGCCGCGCGCCATCCCCTCAAGTTATCAATGCCCTTCACCCGTCATCTTTATGAATGGGAACAATCCTTGTTCTGTGATCAGTTTTTACGCCGTCATCTCCCCATCAATGAAGACCAGTGCAAACTGATTCGGAAGGAATTGGCGGGCTTGATTCCGGCTCAAGTTCGCGCCCCGCGCGTCATCGTTCATCGCGACCTGCAGTCCAGTAACGTTTTGATTAACACGGGAAAGGTATTCCTGATCGATTTCCAGGGAATGCGGATGGGAACGGCAGCCTATGATTTGGCCTCTCTCCTTTGTGATCCCTATGTCAATCTTCCTGCCGATGTGCGCGATGAGCTTCTGGAATACTATCTAGGGTTGATTCCCAACGGTAAACCCGTAAGGGATCTTTTCTGGATCGCCGCCGTGGAGCGCTTATCCCAGGCTTTGGGGGCATTCGGCCGACTGGGCGCGGCACCCGCCACCTCGTACTTCCTGAAACATATCCCCGCCGGCATCAATCAACTCCAAAAAGCCCTTCTCCATATTCCAGGCCTACCCACACTTAAAAGCGGCCTGAATGCGAGGGGCTAACGGGCCAGCATGACTCGCTCAAGCGCTTGCTTGAGTTTCTGGCACGCAGGCTGGGCCTGTTCATAGATCAAATCGGCCTTATAGAACTCCAAAACATCGACGTTAATGATATCGGGGGCGATATAGATTTCAGGAGGGGCATGCCGTAATTTCTCCGCAATAATGGATTTTTGCATGATGTCGAACGAACCCAACACAACTCGGAATAGGCTGGGCATTTTGTGCCGGGTCTGCCGCAACGCCCCCATAACATTGATGGCAACCACAATGTCGCAATCGGTGAGAAGATCAAACGGAACCGGATTAACGGTTCCCCCATCCGTTAAAAGCCGGCCATCCCAGCGCACAGGCGTGAATAATCCGGGCAGTGCCATACTGGCTTTTACCGCATCCAGAAGTTCCCCGGAGTTAATGACCACCTGCTCGGCTGAATGAAAATCCGTCGTCACCACCTGCAATGGAATCTGCAAATCCTCAAACTGGCTGACACGCATGGCCTCATAAAGGAAATCAATAAACTTATCCCCCTTTAAAAGACCGCCATGACCGAATTCCAAGTCAAGAAACTTGATCCATTTAAAAGTGTCTTTTCTGCGCATGGCGCTTCGAAAAGATTCCCCCTTAGCCATGAGCATACTGTGCACGCCCTCCCGGATTTCCACGCCCGAAAGCCCCGAGGCATAAAGTGCCCCCATCACCGCGCCAATGCTGGTGCCCGCAATGCGATGAGGCCGGATACCCAACTCGTCAAAGACTTCCAACATGGGAATATGCGCCAATCCACGCGCCCCGCCGCCACCAAGTGCCAAACCGATTTTTTTCATATCCCGATCAAATCTTTTTTCAGCGCTTCATAGCGCTGGGTATAACGGGGGCCCATCTGGGATTCCCGGTGATCAAAACCGAACGCACGGCGTTTGACGGCCAACACCGGCGGGGCCTGAATGCGTTTTGCAACGCCCAGCCCCTGATACTGTTTCCACCACCGCTCCAAATCCGCAATGAATTCCCTGACGGCGGGGAAAAGGGCGTTGACTTTGCCGGCATAGCCAATACGCGCTTCAAGACTTCCGTCCCGATACCACTCCAGAATCTCTTCAGGAGTCACCCGATTCCAGTCTTCCACCCACGTCCGGAAAAGACAATCATGATAGGGATATATCAAGGGATCCCCCTTCCCCTTATCCACCGCCTGCGCGGCACTTAACTCGGCAGAGGGAACAACGGTAAATGAACCCTCAGGGATGACGCCCCGTTGATAGACATGAGTGTTCAGGTAGCGACCCAATGCATAAACTTCACCTTTCCAGAGGTCGGCGATATTGGCCAGATATCCACCCAGATCACCATAAAGCGTGGTATAGCCAACAGTCATCTCTGACTTGTTCGCATTGCAGGTAAACACCCCGCCAAAAGCAGCCGCTATGGCAGCCAGCACACGAGCGGAACGATCACGCGCCTGAATATTTTCCAGCAAAAAATCAGTAAGAACCAGTTTTCGCCTGGCCCCAGACCATTGTATTTCGACCTCAGACAGCTGGGTTTTCGTGTGATGCACGCTTTCTTCAATCGGAATTTCCATATAACCACACCCGAGATTGCGGGCCAACTCGCGCGCCAGGGAAATGGTTGTGCTGGAATTAAACTGGCTGGGCATATTAACGAGCAACAAGTGCTCAGGGGGAAGAATACACCCATAGATGGCGGCCACCACGGCGGAGTCAATCCCGCCCGAGGCCCCGACCACAACCCGATCCACCCCACAGGCCTTCATGAACCGTCGCGTACCATATCGGATCGCCTCAAAAAGCATGGAGACATCATCTGCGGCGGGAACGATCGGTACGCCAAAAGCCTGGCGCCCCCCAACCGGCATCATGAAATCTATAACGCCTTCGGTATATGGGGCCAGCGGCTCGATACTGTTCCCGTGCCCATCATAAATGCAGGAGGCCCCATCAAACGTGAAAACCGTTTTCCCGTTATTCTGAAGACCCGTCGTGTTGACGTAAATCAGAGGCCGCTGAATTCTGGCCGCGGCCGCGGCAAATACTCGATTGCGCTTATTGTTTTTGTTGAAAGTAAACGGGGAGCAGCTCGCATTAACCACAAAATCCACACCATGCTTCGCCAGAATTTTAAGGGGCGACACATCGTAGTCACTATCCCATGCATCCTCACACAGCACCGCACCAATCCGCCCACACGCGGTAACGACCGGCGCAATCAGTTTAGACAGAGGCCGTCCCAGTTCACACGCCAACTTCCGGGTGTCATAAAAATAGCGGCTGTCATCAAACTCCCTGTAATTTGGCATCAGCGTCTTGATAACAAAGGGATAAGGGCACTCTATCGGCCCGATAAAACGACCCGACTCGGCAACAAACAGGGCATTATATTTGCGAGTCCGGCCATCCTCATTCTTCAGGCGCCAATCAAGCCCCACATTCCCGAAAATAACCGTCAACCCGGTGGCGGCGGACCGGATTTCATTGCCACACGCTTCGCACTCACGCAAAAAGGCTGCACGTTCCCATTCATCCCCGAGCAAATACCCCGGAATGGCCATTTCCGGAAAAACAAGAAGTTGTACCTGATCCTGTTTCGCGACCTCAATCAAGGCCAACATTGTGGTGGTATTCTCCCGGGGTCGCCCGGGTAAAACCTCCATTTGGGCCAATCTGACTTGAACTTTGTGCATAGCAATCACACCCAACTGACATTCCGCTGATAGTCTCGATCCTTTTATCTACCGTAAGTTGTCACCTGTGTCACGATCGTTCCTATGGGCAGTCGCCATAACTTCGGCATAATCAGCGCCTTCATGAATCGAAACGAACAGACACATTACCCTGCAAGTCCCGATGCCGTGCCCTCCAATGCGGCACGAATCAACCGGACCCTGTCGCTTTCCATCGTCGAAGGATGTGCCTGGGCGGTGATGTGGGCTTCGGCGAATCATTCGTGGGGCCATAGCCCAGCTCATCGGGGCCAGCGTGATCGAACGCCTCGGCCGACGCAGTCCCCTGTGTTCACTCACAATGACTATGTTGCCTTCAAAGAGCATTGACTACTGGCTCGCAAGAGGCTTTTATTCCCGAATGAAGCTATTGGTATCCATCTATTTTCTAGCCCTGACATGGGGTGGTACCGCATTGGGTGAGAGTGACCCCAATTATCTGTCCGGGTTTAACTGGCCCATTGGCGAAAAAATCACCTACCGCATCTATTGGGGCATCATTCCCGTCGGCATCAGCACCAGTTGGACGGAATGGACTGAATATGAAGGGCAGAAAGTGCTGGCCATCCGGATGCGAACCATTTCGAACAAAGTCGTCGAAAAAATGTATCCCGTCGATGACACGATCGAAAGCCTCGTCACTCCTGATACATTTCTACCGATCAGGTTCTCCAAGAATATGAGCGAAGGCACCCATAAATATAAGGAAGAAACGCTATTTGACCGGACAAATTTGGTGGCCCATTGGGAATCCAAACTGACCGGAAAAAAGAAGGTTTATCCCATTGAGGCTGAAACACGGGATATTCCCTCCTTAATGTATTACCTTCGGATCCAAACCTTTACGCCCGGCAAACGAGAACACCTCCGAGTTCAGGCTGATGAAAAAATCTACGATCTCTGGTTGAATATCCGAAAGAAGGAAAAAGTCGATACTCCGAACCATGGCGACGTCGAAAGCATAAAGGTGGAACCTGAAGCCTCCTTCAACGGGCTATTTGTCCGGAAAGGCAAGCTTTGGGTGTGGATATCCAATGACCCGCGCCATCTGGCCACTCGGATCGAAGCCAGCATCCCGGTTGCCAATGTCAGAGCGGTAATCATAAAAGTTGAAGGTCCGGGAACTGATTTCTGGCTCAAATCAAATGAGCCATCCCAAAAAGATTAAGCAGTGGGTAGCTTCTCTAAAATATTATGCCCCCATCGCTAAACTTTGTGGCTTTTGTCGAAAAATAGGTATACAATGGATGGCGTTATGAATATTTCGATTCCAAAAATCATACAGGGCGGGATGGGTACCGGAGTTTCAAACTGGCGTCTGGCGCAAGCGGTATCCAGGATCGGACAACTCGGCGTCGTATCTGGTACCGGGCTGGATCACGTTCTCGTCCGTCGCCTTCAAGATGGAGATCCAGAAGGACACATCCGTCGGGCGCTGAGCCATTTTCCTTTCCAGAAAATGGTTCAGACGATTCTTAATAATTATTTTATCCCAAATGGGAAAGCCCCCGATGCGCCCTACCGCAACTTCGGGCCACACGCCGTGGCCGGTAAACGGGAACCCCAGGAACTTTGTATAGCCGCCAATTTTGTTGAGGTTTACCTCGCCCGCGAAGGACACACTAACCCCGTGGGAATCAATTATCTGGAGAAGATCCAACTTCCCCATCTCCCCTCCATTTATGGAGCGATGCTTGCCGGAGTCAGCGTTGTCATTATGGGCGCAGGCATCCCACTTGAAATCCCTGGGATATTGGACGTCCTTGTCAACCACGAAGCCGTCTCCTACCCGATCCACATTACGACACAGAAAACCGGGGGCGAAGTTATCCGACTTCAGTTTAATCCTCGTGATTTTCAGGAAGATACTACCACTCCCCTAGCCGCCTTACACAGACCCGCATTCCTGCCCATTGTGTCATCTGACACTCTGGCTACCATGCTACTTCGTCGCGCCACCGGAAGCATTCAGGGCTTCATCATCGAGGGCCCCCTCGCAGGCGGTCATAACGCCCCCCCCCGCGGTAAACTCCAGTTATCCGCGCGTGGCGAACCCATATACGGCCCTCGCGATACGGTTGATCTTGCTGCATTCCGTGCGATGAATGTGCATTTCTGGCTTGCCGGTGCCTATGGTTCAGCCGCCAAGTTGTCCGAAGCCTTGGCCGCAGGGGCCTCAGGAATTCAGGTAGGAACCGCTTTTGCACTGTGCGTGGAATCCGGGGTAACCACGGAATTAAGGCATGCCTTAATTCAAAAGGCCCTCGATGGCAAAGCAGAAGTCTTTACGGATCCGCTCGCTTCACCCACCGGCTTCCCCTTCAAAGTAGCTAAACTCGAAGGGACTCTCTCAGAACCCGAGATTTACAGTAAACGCCGCCGGGGATGCGACCTCGGTTTTCTGCGCGAAATGTATCGCAAAGATGATGGCTCCATCGGGTATCGTTGCCCAGCGGAAAACGTTGAGGCATATGTTGCAAAGGGCGGCAAAATAGAGGACACGGTAAACCGGAAATGCCTCTGTAACGGTTTGGTCTCGAACATTGGGTATCCACAGCATTTTAAGGGAGGCGGCCAGGAATTGCCCGTCCTCACACTGGGCGATGACTACGTCAACATCAGTCAATTCTGCAAGTCAGGCAGTTTGGATTTTTCGGCAGCTGATGTAGTACGCGTCCTCCTTGGTTAACACCCTTGCAGGATGAATCCCACCGTCTCATTCAAAACCCTGGGGTGCCGGCTGAATCAGGCCGAAACCGCAACGATAACCGCTGCTTTTTCAAATGCAGGTTACGTGTTCACCCCTTTCGGAACCGTCTGCGACGTCACCGTCATTCACGGCTGTGCCATCACCGGTAAAGCTGAACACAGTTCGCTTTACGCGGCCCGGCAAGCCAAACGCATAAGCCCCAATACTCTGGTGATTCTTGCGGGATGCCCCGCCGAAACTCTTGGTGAGTCGTTGCGCGACAACCCCAGTGTGGATTTAGTCATTGGGCAATCCGAAAAATATTCCATTCCCGAGCTCCTACACCGCCTCCATCCGGGGCACTACCCCATTCCGCCAGCTACGGTCAAACTTCAAGCGGCTCCTCAATTCGAAACTCAACGCGCTCTGATCAAAGTTCAGGACGGGTGCGACTTTCATTGCGCCTATTGCATTGTTCCCACGGCGAGAGGAGCCCCAGTAAGTCGCCCGTTAGCCCAAATTTACGATGAAATTAAATGCGTGGTTGAGGCTGGCTTCAGCGAAATCATCCTGACAGGAGCCAATCTGGGACGCTATCAGGATGGAAACATTCATCTGGTTGATCTGATTCAGAAAATCGAGACCATTCCGGACTTGAAGCGCATCCGTCTCAGTTCCATCGAAATCACAACCACCGAACGCGCCATCATTGATCATATGGCGAACTCACCAAAACTCTGCCACTTCCTGCACATCCCACTCCAAAGCGGTGACGACCACACCCTCGCAACCATGGGACGCCGGTATAATTCAGCCACCTATCGCCAGGCCATTGACCATGCCGTCAACGCCATTCCTGATCTAGGACTGGGAACCGATATTATTGTGGGATTCCCGGGTGAGGACGATAAAGCGTTCAATAACACAGTAGCCCTGGTTCGCGCTCTTCCCTTCAGTAACCTTCACATCTTCCCTTATAGCCGGCGCTCAGGTACTCGTGCCGACACCATGCCAAACCAAGTCCCTGAATCAAAAAAGAAAGAACGGTTTCAAGCGCTGACCGGAATCGGCGAAACCAAACGACAGCTTTATGCCGAAAGTTTCATTGGCAAGAATGTCTCTGTGCTGATTGAACGGATCGATCCCGCTGGAAATGGGCACGGCTGGACCGGTCAGTATGTTCAAACCTGCCTGAAAGGCGCAAACCTTCATCCACGCCAGATTGTCACCGCCTGCGTGACTCGGGCCGAAGCAGGCTCAATTGAGGCAATCGTCAAGTCTTGTGACGGTAGGTAATGCGACCTTTGGTCAGATCGTAGGGGGAAATTTCGACAGTAACCTTGTCACCGGAAGTAATCCGGATGAAATGCTTACGCATCTTTCCGGAGATATGAGCCAGGATTTCGTGCCCATTCTCCAATTTTACCCGATACATAGTGGCGGGTAAAACCTTGGTCACGACTCCATCAACGCGGATCATATCATCTTTTGCTTCTTCGGCCATAGTCTCTCCTGAAATATCCCAATTAAGTCGGCTGAATAAATATCACGCCCCACCCTCCTTGTCAATATTGGGAAAAATATCTAATTGAATCCAGCCCCTCTTGATGGTACGTTTTGCCACTCATTTCCGGAGCCAATAAAGATCTCTCAGTCAGGAGTATTCTCGTGTATTTGAAATCCATTCATATGGTCGGGTTCAAGAGTTTTGCGAATCCGACAACTTTAAATTTTGAGCCCGGCATGACCGCGATCGTCGGCCCTAATGGGTGCGGCAAGAGTAATGTTTCAGATGCCGTTCGCTGGGTGCTGGGTGAGACCAGTGCCAAGGCCCTCCGTGGGTCAAAAATGGAAGATGTCATCTTTAACGGGACCGATACCCGTAAACCCGTTGGCATGGCGGAAGTTAGCATTACCTTCACAGATTGCGAGCAAACCCTCGGCACGGATTATCACGAAGTTACGGTGACCCGGCGGGTCTTCCGTTCGGGCGAAGGCCAGTACTTCATGAACAAGACCGCCTGCCGACTCAAGGACATTCAGCGGCTCTTCATGGATACCGGTATCGGGACCTCCTCCTACTCCTTGATGGAACAAGGCCGCATCGATCAGGTTTTGAGTTCACGCCCCGAAGATCGTCGTGAGATTTTCGAGGAAGCCAGCGGGATCACCCGCTTCAAGGCGGATAAGAAGGAAGCCCTGCGCAAACTGGAACAAACCGAAGCCAACCTGCTCCGCCTGGATGACGTAGTACGCGAAGTGAAGCGCCAGATCGGATCCCTTCAACGTCAAGCCGGTAAGGCGCGCCGTTACAAGGAATTACGCGATCAACTCCGGATGTTCGATGTCTATTGGACCGCCCGGAAACTGGAAAAGATGGATGGCGATCTCCAGATGCTCGACACCACCATCGCCGAGTTGGGTCAGAAAATTCAAGAGTTGCATGAATCTCTTCAACAAGGGGAAGCGCGTGGTGCCGAGTGGCGGAACGCCATTATGGAAATTGAGCAGTTGATTGGCGAGACTACCGAGGAACGCGCGACCGCTCAAACCCGCCTTGAACACAATACTGACCTCATCCGCATCAATCGCGACCGCATTGAGGAACTCCGTAATCTGGCGGAACGTGACCGTAGCGATAGTGTTCTCGCGGCATCCCAGGCCGAACAACAACGGCTGACTCTCACGACGCTGAAGGAAAGCCTGTTGGCCACCATTCAGGAGCGAAACGAATCAGAGGCGGAATGGAATAAGAAGAACGCGGATCTGGCCGGTCATGAGGGGCAGGTTGAAAATGCCCGCAAGGAAATCCAAGGACTGCGATCCAGTGCCATGGCACTGGATCATACCCTCTCTCAATTCCAAAACCAGTTGAGCCAACTCGAAGCGAAGCAGCAGTCAACCATTGTACAGCGCGAACGCATGGCTGCAGAACATGCCCAGATCGAACGTGGTGCCGCCGAAACCGAAGCCCAACTCGGACAGATCGCGGAACACCTTGGATCCCTGCAGCAGGAACTTGAAAACCGGGAGGGCCGCCTTGAGTCACTTCAGTCCCTCCGGAACGAAAAAAACATCGAGATCGACGCTTTGCGCAAGGAGTGCAGCGAAATTCAGGGACAATTGGCCGTTAAAAAAGCCCAAATCGAAATTCTCGAGGCCGATGAACAGTCCGCCAAGGATTTCCCCGAAGGGGCCCGACTGGTCATGGACTCCTCCAATCCCCTCGGCATTAATGCCAAAGCTGTTCTTGGTGCACTGGCCAGCCACATTCAAACGGAACCCGAGTATCGAACCGCACTGGAATCGGTCCTCCGGGCCTGGCTCGATGCCGTGGTGATTGCCGATGCACCTGACGCGCTGGCCATCCTTAAAGAATTGCAAACCCGCAAGGCGGGTGCCATCCGTCTGTTGGCGGCAAACGCTGCAGCCACTACGACTTCCACCATTCCTGCACCGCAGGGGGCGCGCCGATTATTTGACGTCATCACCTGCACTCCTTTCGCAAAGCCCGCGGTGGCACGCTTTTTAGCCAATATCTTTGTCGTGGATTCGACCGAGAACATCCCCGCTGAGATTCCCGAGGGTAGTGCGGTCGTAACCCTCGGTGGCGTTGTGGCCAGAGCCGACGGTGCCTTTGAGTACTGGGCCACCGATGCCCGCGCCAGTAACCCCCTCACCCGCCGACACCAATTATCCGATCTCCATCAAGGACTTGAAGGGCTTGATGATGGGCTCTCCCGCCGGAGTCATGCCGTCGCCTCCCTGGCCGCCGAACTCACTGACCTAAACCGTAAGATCGAGGACGCCACCAACCAACTGACCGCCCAGCGTCGCGCCGTGGCGTTAAAGGAAGGGGAATTCCAAATTGTTTCCAATGACGCCCGTCAATCGAAACAGAAACTGGAAGTCATGGCGTTTGAGTTGGATAAACTGCGCCAACTATCCGGAAGTGACGAGGAACGACAAAACCTCAGCAGGGAGATTGCAGAAGGCCGAGCCCGACAAGCGGAAATGCTTCGCCGATTGGAGGAACTCACACACGTCCTCCAGGATATGGAGGGCCGTCGTACTGCCCTGCAGGCGGCCGCCACCGAAGCGCGCCTCCGGTTCTCTGAAGCACGCCAGAAGGCCGAGCACATGGAATCCCAATTAGAACCTATCAATCATCGTCTCGCCGAACTCGATTCGGTTATCAAATCGCGCTCTGCGGGTCTCGTCCAATACGAAAAGACGATTGAACAGCTCACCCATGCCACCGCAGAAGCGGAAAGCCAGTTCTCCAGTCTGCAATCCAATGCATCCGCACTCGCTGAAAAGCTGGAATTGATTAAACGCCAGCGTACCGAAAAAGTTAAGGAACTCTCCGTACTGGAAACCGAACTCCTGACGAAGCGTGATTTGATGGATAAGATCCGCGACCAGCGCTCCAAACTGGAAGTCAACAACGCGGAGCATAAAATGCGCCGCCAGAACATGGTGGAGCGAGTCACTTCCGAATGGACGCTCACTTTGGAAGATGTGATGAACGCGCCTGAACCCCAACTGGAGGGCGAAGCCCCGGTCGTTACAGAAAAACCGGCCTACGAACAAATCATCGCCGACGTGCGTACCAAAATCGAGGCCATGGGCCCGGTCAATCTGGTGGCTATTGAAGAATATCAGGAACATGAAGAACGCTATGCGTTCCTGACCGGTCAGCAACAGGATTTGATCAATGCCAAAGATCAACTCATGGAAATGATCAAAAAGATCAATCTAACCACCTCCGAACTTTTCGCCACCACCTTCGCGAAAATTAATGAAAACTTCCAAATAATGTACGAGCGGCTGTTCAATGGCGGCTCAGCTAAATTAGTCATGATGGCAGAGGAGGATGTTCTGGAATGCGGAATTGACATCATTGCCCGCCCCCCGGGGAAACGCCTGCAAAGCGTCTCACTCCTTTCAGGTGGCGAGCGCACCATGACGGCCGTCGCCCTGCTTTTCTCCATTTACCTGATCAAACCGAGCCCCTTCTGTTTGCTGGACGAATTGGATGCCGCTTTGGACGAGTCCAATATCGGGAGGTTTGTGAACGTCCTGGGCGACTTCCTTAAAATGTCACAGTTTATCGTGATCACCCACAATCGGCGCACGATCGCCGCCGCCAGTGTCATTTATGGCGTGACCATGCAGGAATCCGGAATCTCCCGCACCGTCTCCATGAAGTTCGCTGAATACGAGCAAAGCAAGGAAATGCAACCGAACACCAAGAGAATCGTGATCCCGGTAAAGTAAATCCGGCCCCTACTCACGAACGTATCTTATGAACACCCACCCAGAAATCGCCCCGGCCCTTCTACTTGAGACTCTTGTGCTTGCAGTGCGAACCGCGGGGAATCATGCTAACAACAACCGGCACCGTAAGACGGAATCGATCATGGTGGCAGCACATGACGTTAAGCTGAAGCTCGATCTGGAATGTCAGGAAATCATCTGGGATATCATTCGCACGCATTTCCCGACACATGCCATTCTGGCAGAAGAGAGTTCTGACAAGGGGCAACCGGCGGATGACCCGCATCAATCTCCCTATACCTGGATTATTGACCCTATCGATGGCACAGTGAACTTCACACACGGCCTCCCCTGGTGGTGTTGCTCGGTTGCCGTAAACTACCACGGGAAAACAGTTGCCGGGGCCGTTTATGCCCCCGCCACCAACGAATTGTTTACCGCAGCACGCGGAGGAACCGCTTGTTGCAACGGGATCCCTATTGCCGTCTCCAGTGTCACCACCCTCAAAGAATCAATGGTGCTGACAGGCCTTGACCAAAAGTTCACAGAACAGGATCAAAGATTAAGCCGTTTTCTGGCCATATCCAACGCAGTTCAAAAGGCTCGCGTCATCGGTGCGGCGGCCCTGGATATGTGCCGAGTTGCTGCCGGCCAGTCGGATGGCTATTTTGAGGGCGGCATTTACACCTGGGATGTTGCCGCTGCCGGTTTGATCGTGGAACTCGCGGGCGGCCGGGTCGAAACTCTGGCGGAAACCTCCCCCCATCGCCTGATCTACATGGCTACCAACGGCCTCATTCATGACGAATTGAAAACCTTGATCAAGGGGCTGGATTACACATAACGGATCTGAAGTCAGGAGTCAGCATGACTTGCTATAAACGTCAACTTTCCCCTCTTATCCGGAACCTTCTACTGGTCATCGTCTTGAACCTTTCATGGCCGAGTTTCGCGGGGATTGACCATCAGCGTCCGTCGGTTACCAAAATTTTCGTTACCGTTCAACAGGAAGATTTCCGCCAGCCTTGGCAGTCCAGCCCCCCGATGAGCGGCAGTGGTTCGGGTTTTATCATTAAGGGTAAGCGCCTGATGACCAACGCCCATGTCGTTTCAGATGCCCGATTTATAGAGGTTCAGAGGGAGGGCGATACCCGCAAATTTTCAGCCCGTGTTCTTTTTATCGCCCACGACTGCGATATTGCAGTGTTGGAAGTTAAAGATGAATCATTTTTCGAAGGAACCCAACCCCTGACGTTTGGATCCACCCTTCCAAGTCTGAATGACGCCGTGATTGTATTGGGATATCCGATGGGCGGCGGCCGCCTTTCGCTCACCAAGGGTGTGGTCTCCCGGATTGACTATAACCTCTATGCCCATAGTTCGATTGACTCGCATCTGGTCATGCAGGTGGATGCCGCCATTAATCCCGGCAATAGCGGGGGCCCAGTTCTCTTCAATAATAAAGTGATCGGCATTGCATTTCAGGGAATCGCCGCCTCACAGAATATTGGTTACACCATCCCGCTTCCCGTGATTGAGCATTTCTTGAAAGATATTGAAGACGGCACCTATGATGGATACCCGGAATTAGGGGTGGATCATCTCCGTACTGAAAACCCGGCCTTGCGCGCCAACCTCGGCCTCCCCAAGGGCAGTAGCGGCGTAGTCGTCGCCAATGTGGATCCGTTCGGCGCAGCGGCGGGGCTTCTCAAGCCCCGCGATGTTCTGCTATCCATCGATTCCCATCCCATCGCCAACGATGGGTCCGTACGACTGGAGGGTAACAGCGTTGAATACACTGAGTTTGTTGAGCGCAAACAATGCACTGAAAGCATTTATTTCACCATTTGGCGGGAGGATAAAACGCTGGCCATCATCGTTCCCCTGAAACGCAAGCCCGACCCCTTCATCTTCCGCCAAACCTACGATGAAAAGCCCGATTACCTGATTATCGGCGGTCTGATTTTTTCCCCGCTCAGTCGCGGTTATCTGGCCACCTTGGGAACGGATCTCAACACTCCGGCCGCCCAACACCTGCTCTACACAGCACGTTATGCCAAGTTGGACAACCTGATCAAGGATCGCACCCAGTTTGTTCTACTCACCGGGCGTCTGCCCCATCCCGTGAACACCTATTGTGCCAGTCACTTCAACCAAATTCTTGCCTCTGTTAATGGCCAGCCCATCCGCAATATTCGCGATATTCCCGATGCTTTACTAAAAGCACCCCAGGGCTTCCATGTATTCCGTTTCGAGGGGCGGGACGATCCCCTCATCATGGATGCAAGCCTAACGGCTAAAGCAGACGCTGAAATTCTAACCCAATACAGCATCCCTACCATCAGCCACATCCCGTCTCAGGAGGCCAAACAATGAAAATCATCATACGATTGGCCTTTCTATCGGCAGGAATCATGGCGTTAGTCAGTTCGCCTGCCACAGCCGAAACGAACACGCTCCCCGGGTGCGTGGCTGAAGTCCTTGTCACCGCCCAGAAGTTTGATTCCCATTTCCCCTGGAAAAAAAGCCGCCCTGAAACACGCGCCGGATATGGGGTCGTTATGGCCGACGGCAAACTGATCACCACCGAGGATCTTGTCCGAAATGCCATGCTCATTGAGATTCAACACCCTGGAGGAGCCATCAAAACTATGGCCCGGGTGATAGAGGCGGATCCCCGGATCAATGCCGCGTTACTGACGGCAGTTACCGATGGCTATACCCCGGCACAGTGGGGCGCACCGGTTGGCACCGGTGCCAAAATCCAAATTGTGCAATTTGATGAGGCGGGGCAACAACAAAGCGGAGAGGGCCGCATCACGGGCATTCAGGTCTCCCAACTCCCAAACGCCCCTCTCAGCATTCTAACCTTTCAAGCCCTGACCGACCTCAAACTTGAACGTATCGGCTCCCCTGCATTTCATGAGGGAAAACTAGCCGGGCTGATTATGGAATATGATGATGCCACTCAAACCAGTCTGGTTTTACCAACGGCTATTCTGAAGCGATTTATGGAAGACGTCAGCGCCCCGCCCTACCGCGGGATCGCAGTCGCAGGCATGACCTGGTCGCCGCTGATCGCCCCCGCGAATCGAAAATTTTACGGCCTGCTGAATGATGACCAGGGCATACTGGTCTTGCGAACAATTCCCGGAAGTGGTGCTGCAGCCGTCCTCCAGTCAGGCGATGTTATTTTAAAGTGGGATGGATGCGCCATTGATTCACAAGGCTACTACACTGATCCGGATTTCGGGCGCTTAGTTCTCATCCACCAGATTTCTGGTCGTCGCCATCCCGGCGACGTCGTAACGGTCACCCGCTGGCGCAATCAGAAAAGCGAGGAAGTACAACTCAAGTTGGACTCCTACAATGATTCAAAATCATTAGTTCCTCTCAATATTGAGGGGGAGCAGGCTGAATATCTCGTGGAGGGCGGCTTTATCTTCCGTGAATTATCCGCCGATTATCTGCTCGCCTACGGGGCACAATGGATGGTTCGATCTAACCCGCGTTTGGTAGACCTGTATTTGACCCGCGCCCAGGCGCCCAGCAAACCCGGCGAGCGGATCATCATTCTCACCGGCATCCTTCCGGACCCCATCAATGTGAGTTATCAGGAGATTCGTGATGAATTGGTAACACAGCTCAATGGGAAACCGGTATCAAGCATGAATGACGTTTTCGCCATTCGTGATCAGGACGGGGGGCTGACCCGCATCCGACTGAAAACCCTGGGGTTGGATCTGGTCATGGACAAGGCCATGCTGCCGGAAGCGAATCGCCGGATTGCCATGCTTTACGGCATTCCGAAACGGGAACACCGAAAATCGATCCCCGCTTTGGGGCCGCTACGCAGCCCAATGAAATAAGCCCTCCGTCACTTCGGAGCCATCTCATGCGGGAGGGGTTTTGTCGGGTATGGCGAAACTAAATGTTGCGCCAGCATGTTCCTTTCCTTCAGCCCACACATGCCCTTCGTGTCGGTGGATGATGCGCTGAACAATGGCCAGGCCAATTCCGGTTCCCTCAAATTCTTCGGCCTTATGAAGCCGTTGAAAAGCACCAAAAAGCTTTCCCGCATATTCAGGATTGAAACCTGCCCCGGTATCTTTGATATAATAAACAGCTTCCCCGTTTTTCAAATCCCCGCCGACTTCAATTGCTTTGACGGATGATTTCATCGTGTATTTAATAGCATTCGATATCAAATTCACCCACACCTGTCTTAAAAGAACGGGATCACCCCACACACTAGGAAGAGGCCTCAAGGTAAATTGAAATTGCCGCCGAATCTCTTCAGAAACGACCTTATTATATACCTCATTTACCAACGCAAACATGTCGATCTTGGCAGACAGTAACTCACCTTGAGTAGTTCTGGAAAGTGTCAGCAAATCAGTAATTAAACGATCCATTTTTCGTGAATTAGAACGAATAATACCCAGCAACCGCCGCCCTTCGTCGTCAAGTTTATCCCCATATCCTTCCTCAAGAAATCCGGAAAAGCCATCCATAGCCCGCAAAGGGGCACGCAGATCATGGGAAACAGAATAGGCGAAAGCCACCAGTTCCTTATTGGTGCATTGGAGTTGATGAGTCCGTTCCGCCAGATGTTTCTCAAGATTGGCATTCAATAAAATAATTTCCTGAGCCCGCTGCTGAAGAGTTTCCAGCATCTGATTAAACCCGGACGCTAACGCAGCGGCCTCATCACCACCAGATAAGACAACTCTGGCATTTATATTCCCATCTCGCACCGACTCCATTACTGCCTGAATGACTTTCATTCTTCGGACGAAAAAAGTGCTTAAGGCCATGGCCATCAGGGATCCCACAATGATGGCCAACCCCGCATAGATCAATCCATCCCAAACCATGCGAGTGAGTACGCCCCCCCCCTCCCGCAGGCTGAACGCTGCAATAAAACCCATCATCACAACGGCATGCACTAATGCGACACCGGCTACCAGCTGCCGCCGGAGCGTCCCCATAAAGAAATTGCGAGCAGATGTGTAATCCATATTACTCCCCAAATATAGAATATTTAAGCGATCTCGTCCCGTTCCACCAAGACCAATGCCACGGGATCTCGCCGTACAGGGACTACCACTGTAACCTTTGCGCCCTTCCCAACAACGCTTTCAATCTCGAGCCTGCCTCCAATGGCAACCAGGCGTTCACACAGATGGAATAAACCTTGAGAGGCGTGGGCTAGCGAAATGCTCCTTAGTAAGATACTAACAGTTACACGACAAAATTGAATATAACTCTCCAGTCAATAATTGCAAGTCTTGAGACTGCTATTCGAGTTGACATGCCCGTGAGATCAAAGTAACTCATGCGTTTGAATTTTGCATTTTACAGGGAGAAATTAATGAATAGGGATATTGCCAGCCTTTCGGGGCGCGAATTTGACATTTTAATCATCGGGGGTGGCATTCACGGGGTTACCCTGGCCCGGGAAGCCGCCTCGGCGGGCCTCAATGTGGCCTTGGTTGAAAAATCAGACTTCTGTTCCGCCACGTCAGCCAACAGCCTGAAAATCCTCCATGGCGGCATTCGTTACCTGCAACAGGCCAATCTTCCTCGTGTGCGCCAATCCGTCCTCGAGCGGCGTACATTATTGCAAATTGCCCCCCACCTCGTTACCCCCCTCCCCTGTGCCATGCCAACCTACGGACATGGAATGAAGAGCCGAGAGGTCATGTTCTGCGGCCTGCTGGCTTATGACCTCTTGAGCCGGGATCGGAACCAGGGGCTTCCCCTTGATAAAACGATTCCAAATGGCCAAATTGGCTCACGCGCCGATTGGCTGGCCATCGCCCCGGCCTTGAATAATCCCTGCTTTACGGGCACCGCCCTATGGCACGATGCCATCACCGGCAACACCGAACGGCTTGGGTTGGGATTTGTGACCGACGCCGTTCTGGCAGGCGCCATAGTGGCCAACTACGTCGAAGTCACGGGGTTCCAAAGAAACGGTCATGATGTCACCGGTGTCACCGCCATCGACCTAATAACCAAGCAACCCTTGACGATCCATGCCAAAGTAACCGTAAACAATACCGGAACCTGGGCCAAGGAAACTCTACGAAAGCTAGGCGAAAAGGTCACCACTCCTGAATACCAGTGTGCCGTGGCCATGAATATCGTCTTGCGCAAGCAGCTGATCGCAAGTCATGCCATCGGGCTTACGGCATACAAAGAAGGCTGGAAAAATGGCCGCCTTTTCTTCTTCGTTCCCTGGCGGGATCGCACCATGGTGGGAACCTATCTTCGCCCGCACACAGGCACTCCCGACCAACTCAAGGTCACCCCGGAGGATGTCCAGTCATTCATTGATAATTTGAATCTCGCTTATCCCGCAGCCCAACTGAAGCCTGAGGATGTTACGTTCATTCAGGCAGGGATCATGCCCGCCGCAGATAAGGACGTAGCACCAAACGGAGAGCCCAGCCTCCTGAATCACTATCAGATTCTAGATCATGCCAAAGCGGATCATATCAATGGCTTGCTGACTATTCTCGGAGTAAAATGGACTACCGCACGCGATGTGGCACACCGTACCTTGGCCATCATTCAAACCAAGTTGGGCCAACCCAAATCGAGTTCAGCCTCCGTTATCCGCCCGTTACCGGGCGGGGACATTCCTGATCTAACGGCGCTCATTAACGAAGCAATCCAGTCGGGCTTGACAGAAGCCACTGCACGCCACCTTGTAGGTAACTACGGAACCTGCTACCGGGATATCGTTCGACTGGGAACCGGAAATCCCCTTTGGTTAAAGCCACTGGGTGAGGGAACCCCTGTTACGGGGGCCGAGGTCATTTTTGCCCTGCGTGAAGAGATGGCCCAAACGATGACCGATGTGGTTCTGCGGAGAACCGACCTGGGATCTGCGGGCCGTCCCGCCAAAGCCGCGCTGATGAATGCCGCCGTAATCATGGCGCGCGAACTCGCCTGGAATGCCCCGCGTCTCGATAAGGAACTGGCCATTCTCAACGCCCTTCCCTGCTGGCCAAGCTAACCGAAAGAGTATTCAGGATTCAGGAGTTTAGAATATGAACCTCTCCATGGCCTATTCGCCTTGTCCGAATGACACCTCGATGTTTCATGACGTCGCGTCCGGCCTTTTGGCAAACGCCGGTTACGAGGTATCCGTACACCTTCATGACGTCGAGACACTCAATCAACTGGCACTGAATGCCACTTTCGACATCACGAAAATCTCCTTTTACACTTACCTCCTGGTTCGCCACCACTACCAACTCCTTAACTCCGGCGCCGCGCTCGGGTTCGGCTGTGGGCCGTTACTTGTGTCAAAATCCCCAATGGCGCCGGTCGACATCACCCGCTGTCGAATCGCCATCCCCGGCAAACTCACTACCGCACATCTGCTCCTTCAGCTCTGGGCACATGAAGTCCGGCAGAAAATCTTTGTCCCCTATGACCGCATCATGGAACTGCTGCGTACCGGCGAAGCCGATTGCGGCATTCTTATTCATGAGTCACGCTTCGTATACCAGCAAGCGGGCCTTACCTGCATTACAGATCTCGGGCAATGGTGGGAGCAGCAAACGGGCCAGCCCATTCCCTTAGGCTGTATTGTTGCCCGCAAGACACTTGGAAATAGCGTCATCGCCGAAGTCGAAAAAATGCTTCGCCGATCTATCATCCACTCCCGGGCTCATCCTGAGGACTCCGCTCATTACGTCCGTGCACATGCCCAGGAAATCGATGAAGCGATCATGAAAAAACACATTGATATGTTTGTCACCGACTTCTCCGTTGATCTCGGTGAAGCCGGCCACAAGGCCATTGCCGTCCTGGAATCGATGGCACGTAAGGCGAGGGTGATTCAATGATTGCCATTCTTCTGGCCACGATCAGTGAAGCACAGCCACTGCTCGAACTGCTCATGGCCGAAAAACGTCTGGACCAACCCTTCGCAACCTATAGTTTTCAAGCTGCAGGCCGCCGCCCGGGCGGCTTAATCATCATTGCGGGGATTGGCCCTAAGGATGCGGCGGCCGCCACCGATTACGCCATCACCGCCCGAGGCGCCACCCGAATCTTGAACGTGGGAATCTGCGGGGCCCTCACCCATGCCGTTGACCCCGGTCATATGTGTCATATCACTGAAATCGTCGAAGGAGATGTCCTGCTAAAAGATCCCACAGCTCCATCGTTGCCGCTCCCCACTGAATCCCTTTGGCGCTCACTGCCCTCTGCAAGACTGGTATCCGTCAGTGAGCCGGTTTTCGGTGGCGAGGGCCGGGCCATTCTGGCCGCTCACGCTGATATGGTCGATATGGAAGGTTATGCGATTGTGCAGACGTGCCAGCAGAAAGGCATCCCCTTTCAATTGCTGAAGGTTGTCAGTGATCGTGCCGATGACACCGGCCACGAGGAATTGCATCTTAATCTCACACGCGTCTCCACCATTCTGGCAGAAGAAGTGATTGTCGGACTGGAACACCATCTGGCACCGCCGGTTCAAAGTCTGATGGCGCGGCTCTTCAATTTCGTCAAAATCGAACACACCATTTTCAGTATCCCCCTGCTGCTGGCGGGGGCCTGGCTCGGAGCCGGTGGGAAATGGCCGGGACTTCACCTCCTAATGCTTATTATGCTGGCAGGAGTTGGCGCACGAGCCTTGGGCATGGCCATGAACCGAATCCTTGACCGTCACCTCGACCAGCTTAATCCCCGCACGGTAAGCCGCGAACTCCCGAGCGGCAAGCTTTCAACGAAACAAGCCTGGGGCGTTGCGGCCACCGGCCTCTTTATCTACCTCGCGGCATGTGCGGCACTTGGCCCTTTGTGCCTGAAACTGTCCACGATACCGGCCTTGGTTTTGATTACATATTCTTTACTTAAGCGGTTAAGCTGCCTCTGTCATTATGGAATTGGAGTCTGTCTGGCGCTTGGCCCTCTGGGGGCCTTCGTAGCCGTCAGGGGATCTACCGACATCGATGGAGCGACCTTGATGTTGACACTGTTCACCTTCTGCTGGATCAGTGGATTCGATATCATTTACGCCCTGCAGGACATCAAGGCCGACCGCGAGATTGGTGTTCACAGCCTTCCTGCAGCTCTGGGCAGTACCGGTGCCCAATGGGTGGCAGCCCTCACTCATCTCATCGCTGCAGCCGCCGCCATTCAGCTCTGGGTACTGGTCGGCGGGGGACTGGCCTCTGGGCTGGCGCTGACCGTCACCATCGCTGCTTTAGGGTTGGCCTACTGGTCAAAGCTGCCACTTCATGCTAGATTCTTCCCCGTATCCGCCATTGCCGGAATTGCCGGAGCCATGATTGCGATGCTGTAAATAGTGAGATGTGAAACGTGAGATGTGAAAAGTGGTTTGAAAATGAATCTATTACTCGCTGTAAGTGGTGCCACCGGGTCATATGCCGCAGAACTTCTGATCAGGAAATCGCCATGGCCGGTCGCGCTGGTGGCCAGCGCCTGGGGTCGGAATGTATATGAACGTGAATACGGCGATTTTTCCAAGCTGGCCGCGATGGCCGCCAGGGTCTTTGACGACACCGATCTCGCAGCCCCCGTGTCATCAGGTTCGGTTCCCTCGGCTGGGATGGTCATCCTTCCCTGCTCCACCAACACACTGGCTAAAGTGGCACACGGCATTGCCGACACCTTGATCTCACGCGCAGCACATTGTCACCTGAAGGAACAACGCAAACTGGTGCTCTGCGTGCGAGAATCGCCCTGGACTCAAATCGATTTGAATAATGCCGCCACAGTAGCTGGTGCCGGCGGCGTGATCATGCCTCTTTCCCCTCCCTTTTACCAGGTTGCCGGCAGGGACCCTCGTCAGGTCACCATGACTGACCTCCTTGAACTCTACGTGGATCGTGTGCTGGCCGTTCTGGGGCACCCCGCCCCCACAAACTGGGAGACCATCTCTTGAGTGCCACTGATCTCCGGGGATTTATCAATCAACTTGAAGCCAAAGGGCAACTCGCCCGAGTTACGGAGGAAGTCGATCCGGATCAGGACATTACAATCATCCAACACCGGCTTCTGGCCGAGCAGGGCCCTGCGATTTTATTTGAACGGATCAAAGGTTCACCTTATCGCCTGGTCTCCAATCTTTATGGAACCCCCGAACGGGTTGAGATGGCTTTTGGGCGTCACCCCGGGGCCATAGGTGAAGATTTGGTTCGCCTCGCTGAACGCTTCATGCCCCCCACGCTGTCGGCGGTGTGGGCAGAACGTCGCGAGCTCTGGAAAGTAGCCAAAGCCCGTATGAGAACCGTACGCCGCGGCCCCATTCTTGATCAATGCTTTAGCCCTGCCCGACTGGATCTATTACCCTGCCTGACCTGCTGGCCGCTTGATGGTGGGCCCTTTTTCACCTTGCCACTGGTCCATACGGTTGATCCGCTTACAGGGGCGGGCAATCTCGGCATTTACCGCCTGCAACGTTATGACGCCACCAGCACAGGAATGCACTGGCAGATCGAAAAAGGGGGCGGTTTCCATTTCCAAATCGCCGCCGCCCGCGGGGAATCGCTTCCCCTAAGTGTTATTCTGGGGGGCCCGCCAGCGCTGACCATTGCCGCCATCACGCCCCTCCCGGAAGGGATCGATGAACGACTGCTAGCCGCCTTGCTCATGGGCCACCCATTGGATGTTATCAAGCGATCCGGCACCGGCCACCGTATTCCCGCCACTGCTGAATTCGTGCTGGAAGGAAGGGTGACTCCCGGTGATGAACGACAGGAAGGCCCCTTCGGCGACCATCTGGGCCACTATTCTCACAGTGCCATATTTCCGGTTTTTCGAGTAGATCGCATGCTGGCCCGTAAAGATGCCATCTATCCAGCCACTGTGGTCGGCAAGCCCCCTCAGGAGGATTACTATATTGGAGAGGCCCTCCAGGAAATGACCCTCCCCTTGTTGAAACTAATCCGCCCGGCTATCAGCGATCTATGGGCTTATCCGGAAACGGGATTTCATCCGCTGGCCATCGCCGCCGTCAGAGAACGCTACGGACAGGAAGCGCTCAAACATGCCCTTGGACTCATGGGCGAAGGCCAACTCTCGCTCACGAAAATCATGATCGTGGTGGACCATGATGTCAATGTCCGGGACTTTAAAGAGGTCAGCCACGCCCTGTGGGAAACGCTTGACGCCAACCAAGGGATCCATCTGCTGGCCCCCACCGCACAGGACACCCTGGATTTTACCGGACCATCCATGAATACCGGCAGTAAACTGATTCTGTTAGGGACCCGGGGAAATCGCCCGCCACTCCGACTTCAACCCCCGCCGCCCCCGCCTGCCCCTGTTGCTGTGCACCGCCAGATTATTGCCATGGTGGCAGTGGGCGAAGCCTTTCTCGTGGCCCAGGTCCAACCCGACGCCAACAAAGAGGAGATCCGTGAGGCGCTGGCCTCACACCCCGTCACCCGCCAATATCTATTCCATGTTCTGGTTTCGTCCGATGTGCCCCTGAATGATTTGCGAATGATTCTCTGGGGCTGGTTTACCCGATTTGATCCGCTCCTTGATCTCCACCCCACACAGCGTGAAATCGTCGGGAACAGACTGGTTCTACAGTTTCCAATCGCCATCGATGCGACATGGAAGCCCGGATATCGCCAACCCGTGGCATTCGATCCGGCCCATGAACGTAGGGTCAGTGAGAACTGGGCGAGTTACGGAATCCCGGAGCGTAAGCGATGACAGGCCCCGCTCGTGACGCGCTCATCCCTGCGGAGGAAAACCGGCGCATGTTCGACCGCATCGCGCGGCGGTATGACCTCCTGAATGCCTTAATGTCATTCGGCCTGCACCGGATCTGGAGGCGTCGCGCTATAGAAACCCTTAATTCTAAAGGTTTCGCAAGAGGTGACCGGGATTTTCTGGACATCGGCTGTGGCACAGGTGATGTGGCGATTGCCGTGCTGAAAAAGGACCCGACGGCTCGAATTACCGGCATTGATCTCTCTGCCCCGATGATTGAAATCGCCGACCGGAAAACACGGGCGGCTGGCCTGCAAAGCCGGGCGACCTATCAAACTGGAGATGCGACCGCCCTCGCATTTGGCGACAATTCATTTGACAGCATTGTCAGCGCCTTCTGCCTGAGAAATATCGAAGACCGCGCAAAAGCCTTCCAGGAGATGAGGCGGGTTCTTCGTCCAGGCGGCACGGTTGTCATCTTGGAATTAACCAAGCCCACAACCACCCTGCCGCTATGGATTCACCAATTTCACACCAGTCGGATCATTCCGTTGCTGGGCTCAATCCTTTCGCAAGGCAGTGCCTACCGCTATCTGGCTGACTCGATCGAGCATTTCCCAACGCCTGACGCCATCGTATCCGAGATGACCGTAGCCGGATTTACACAGGCCCGCCACATTCCCCTGACCGGCGGGTTTGTGACCATGTTCACAGCCCATTCGCCGCATCCCTACTCCTTTGCTGCTCCGGAATATGCCAATTCGGTCCCTCTGGCACAATTCATCCCCAAGGTTAGTCCCGGATCCCACGTGGTTCTCAACACCCCGGCTCAGTTAATTGCCCCATTACTGGATGGAACTATTGATGCGGCGCTGATTCCTGTCGCGGCCCTATTCGCCAACCCGAGACTTATGGCGCTCGAAGGCACCGGGATCTGTGCCGGCAAAGAAGTCCGCAGCGTCTTACTCCGGTGCAACCGGCCCCTCGAAGAAGTGCGCACAGTTTGTCTTGATCCAGCTTCGCGAACATCAAATGCCTTGGCACAAATCCTTCTGAAGAACCATTGGAAGCGCACCATCCAGATCGTTACAAATCCGACGGAAGCCGACGCCTCGGTGGTCATTGGGGATCGTGCCCTCTACGAAAAGCCCGGTCCGGGCGGTGATTATGATCTGGCTACAGCCTGGAACCAAATGACTGGCCTGCCATTTGTATTTGCCGTGTGGGCGGTGCGCCGCGACCACCCCGATCCCGCGGGGCTAACAAGGGTGATTCAGACTGCCAAGCAGGACGGTGTGGCCGCGATACCTGAGATCGCACATGAGCAGGCCGTCAAACTAGGGTTGAGCGAAGCCAGCTGTCTGGCGTATTTCACAGACTGCATCTACTACGATATTGGCCCCCGTGAACGCGAGGCCATGGCCTCGTTTCAAAAACTTCTAGCAGACGCATAAGTTTTAGCTTAATAATAGCTAAATGAACGGCAGTGAAGTAAGTGATCCGACGGATCGGTCGGATCTGACGGATAGAAAAAGAAAAGTTCGACGCCTGCGCTCCAGCGGCGGATACCGTGAGTTGAGAGGGTTCCAAGTTGCCACGCTCATCTATGATGGCACCGTCAAATTCTGTGACCGCTTCATTGATAAACGCTCACGGACACACGATCAGATGGTGCAAGCCGCACGGAGCGGGCGACAGAACATCGCGGAAGGCAGCCGCGCAGGCGCAACAAGCAGCAAAACTGAAACCCACCTGACAAATGTGGCACGCAGCAGCCTGGATGAACTATTACTGGACTATGAGGATTACCTGCGCCAGCGAAAATTGCGACAATGGACGAAAGACGACATAGAAGCACATGAAGTGCGAAGCCTGGGCCGAAAATCAGATCGGTCGGATCTGACCGATCCGACGGATACTGGCGACCTCGCCCGCTGGGCGCTCTATGCTCCCTGGCTTGAGCACAAAGATCCAGCCATCATTGCCAACACATTGATTTGCCTGATTCACCAGGCCAATTACCTGATGGACCAGCAGATCATTGCCCTTGAGCAGTCTTTCATCAAAGAAGGCGGTTACAGCGAACAATTAGCAGTCGCACGGCTCGCAGAGCGGGAGCGATTGCGAAAAAATCCGACGGATCCGTCAGATCAGACGGATCTTATAAAAAACTGCCCGATATGCGGCCAACTGATGGCCATTAGAACCGCCCGGCAGGGTAAAAACATCGGCTCTCAGTTCTGGGGGTGCACGGGATACCCCACCTGCAAAGGCACTCGCCCAATGTAGAGTGCGCAATCGGCTTGTCAGCGAATCTCATCAACAGTATTATTGGTTCATAACTGAAGCAGTGGATGAACCTTTCAAAATGATTTTTCGCACTCAACCACCAATAACATTGCCCCGCCTATCGCCATCCGAGGCATTAGAGCTGTTGCGCCATGCCGATACCGCTGAACTCATGGGGCGCGCGAATCGAGTCCGCCACCAATTGCATGGCCGGATCACTTGCTTTACCCACAGCCTGAATCTCAACCCGACCAACGTTTGCGAAAACCGCTGTGAACTTTGCGCCTTCTGGCGCGAACCGGACGCCCCTGACGCTTATGTCATGACGCTCGACCAGGCCCGCGACCGGCTCCTTGCCGCCGATAACATGGGGCTGACAGATCTTCACATTGTTGGGGGTTTGCAGGAAGATATCGGACTCGAGTACTACGAGTCCTTATTCCGCCTGGCCCGCTCAATTATGCCGGGGGTTCTCATTCAAGGCCTGACTGCTGTGGAAATCCATTCACTGGCCCAGCGCTCCACTCTACCCGTGGCAACCGTTTTGCGGCGCCTGCATGATGCCGGCCTCAGCGCGATTCCCGGCGGCGGGGCAGAGATCTTCAGCGGTTCCGTACGCGCCCAAATCTGCTCCAAAAAGATCTCCGCCGAAGACTGGCTCTCGATTCATCAACACGCCCACAAACTCGGAATTCCCAGTAATGCCACCATGCTCTTTGGCCATCTGGAAAAGCATGAAGATATTATCGATCATCTTACAAGATTGAGAGAGTTGCAGGATCAAACAGGGGGCTTCAAGGCTTTCATTCCCCTGCCCTTTCAGCCGCAGGGCACCCGGCTCAGCATCAGCCGTGGTCCCGGCGGATACCCCATTGCCCGCATTGTCGCCATCGCCCGGCTATTTCTGGATAACGTGCCGCACATCCGCATGCTGGTGAACTACGTTGACCGCAAGCTGCTTCAGGTACTGCTTGAAGCCGGGATAGACGATGTAGGAGGCACCAGCCTCGATGAGCGCATTGCCAAGGCCGCAGGGGCCCCAACCGACCAACGCTTTGGATCCATTCGAGAAATGGCTTCTTTCATTACCAACCTCGGGCTCACTCCCCGGCTCGTGAACAGCCGCTATGAAACAGCAGCACCCGACACTAGTCCCTCGATTGCCCCCCCCGAACAGCCACCCGCACCTTCTGCAACTCTATCCATCGCGCTTAACAAAGCCCGGAATGGCGAACGACTCGTGGCCAGCGAGGCTGTTACGCTCCTTATTGAAGCTGGGCTCGACCAACTGGGCACATTGGCTCATCAGCGTCGCTTGCAGCGCGTGCCCGGTAATCTTGGAACCTTTGTCATCGACAGGAATCTTTCCAACACGAATGTCTGCGAGGCCGGTTGTAAATTCTGTGCCTTCCACGTGGCGCCCGGTTCCGGCAAAGGCTTTTGCCTGACTTCAGACGAGATAGTGCAGCAAGTCATTGAGTCGGTTGACCGCGGAGCAACCCAGGTGCTGATTCAAGGGGGATTAAATCCCGATCTCGACCTGAATTTTTATGAACGCGTGTTTACTGCGATTAAGCAAAAGGTGCACGTTTGCGTGCATTCACTCTCCCCGACAGAAATCACATACCTCGCCCGGAAAAGCGGCTTGTCGTTACGGGAGGCTCTGGAACGATTACGTCGGGCTGGTCTTGATTCACTGCCGGGTGGAGGAGCGGAAATCCTGGTGGACGCGGTGCGCCAACAGGTCAGTCCTAAAAAAATCACCACCGCTGAGTGGCTTGCCGTAATGGAGGTCGCCCAGGAATTGGGGATGAAAACCACGGCGACCATGGTCTATGGACTTGGCGAAACACCGGCACAACGCGTGGAGCATTTGCTCCGTATTCGTGAACTGCAGGATAAAACGGGAGGGTTTACCGCTTTTATTCCCTGGAGTTTCCAACCCAATAAAACCCAATGGCTCCAGCGCCATGCCACCGGCCCGGATTACCTGAGGATGATCGCCCTCGCCCGCCTGGTTCTTGATAACATTCCTCATATTCAGGCAGGCTGGGTCACTGAGGGCCCCGACCTCTCCCAACTGGCGCTTGTTTTCGGCGCCGATGATTTTGGGGGGGTGCTGATGGAAGAACAAGTCGTTCGCGCCACCGGCACGGCTTATGCCGTCGCCCCTGAACTGGTGATCTCCCTGATTGCCCAAACCGGCCTGATTCCTGCACAACGCGACACACAGTATAAGCTTCTTCGCCGATTTCCTGCTTGATTCCCTCTTCACTCTCTTTCATTCTTAGTAGATGACTGTACGAACAATACTGGATTCTGTTGCGGATGGAACATTGTCGGCGGGAAAGGCACTCCGTCAAATTGAGGGATTGCGCGAAAAGAACATTGGATTCGCCCGACTGGATACGGATCGTCTCCGCAGGCGCGGGTTCCCTGAAGTCATCTTTGGTCAGGGAAAAACCGCAGAACAGTTGGTTAAAATCGTATCCGCTTTGGCCGCAGCCGGTCAAAACTGTTTGGCTACACGTGTCTCTAAAGAACAGTTTGCCGTCGTTAAAGCGGAGTTCCCCAAAACACGTTACCATGAAGTCGCCCGGGTTCTGACTTTGGATGTCACGCCACGGCCCCGCCCCAAAGGGTGTGTCGTGGTACTCTCGGCAGGCACAACCGATATTCCTGTTGCAGAAGAGGCCGCCCTGGTAGCAGAAACCATGGGCGCCAAGGTTGAGCGCGTCTACGATGTCGGAGTCGCCGGCCTCCATCGCCTGCTCCATCACTTGCCAGTCATGAAAAAGGCTCACGTTATGATTGTGGTGGCGGGAATGGAAGGGGCACTGCCCTCGGTTGTCGGCGGCCTGACCAACTGTCCCATCATCGCCGTCCCCACCAGCATTGGGTATGGCACCAGCATGGGCGGCATCACCGCCCTACTGGCCATGCTCAACAGCTGCGTCCCGGGCATTACCGTCGTCAATATCGATAATGGATTCGGCGCCGGTGTGGCTGCCGCCATGATTAACAAGGGCAAATGAAACGAATCTTATGGTTTGATAGCGTGGGTGGGGCGAGCGGCGACATGATTTTGTCAACGCTGATTGATCTGGGGGTACGCCCTTCGGATTTAAATGAGGCCCTAGCCTCCCTGGGCGATTTTCATATTGCCATTGAGGCCCGCCAACATGCCTCGAATGGAATGCACGGATCCCAGATTACCGTTCACGCTCACGAGCATCACGCCCATCATCACCACGAGTCCCTCGGGCACCATCATCACGCTCCACACCGGGGACTTCTTGAAATCCTGAGCATGATCGAAGCGGCCACCCTGCCGGCTGACGTAAAGAAAAAGAGCATCGCCGTGTTTCAGCGACTGGCGGAAGCCGAGGCACGCGTACATGGGAAAACGCCGCAGGAGGTCCATTTCCATGAAGTAGGCGCACTCGATGCCATTGCGGATATCGTTGGCGCCTGTCTGGGCTTGCATCTCCTCCATGTTGACCATGTCGGCTTTTCGCCCCTGCCCCAGGGACACGGAACCATCACCTGTGCCCACGGCATTTTCCCTAATCCTGCGCCAGGTACAGTGGAGCTTCTCAAAGGCTTTGCCGTGACCCATACCGATGAACCCTATGAACTGGTGACTCCTACCGGCGCGGCCTTATTGACCACTTGGTCTAATCTGAAAAGCTGGCCGGACGGCTGGCTGATCAAGGCCGTGGGGCATGGCTTTGGCCAACGGATCCTCGACAAACGTCCCAATTTATTACGTGGCATATTGCTTGAAGCGGCGCCCGTTAAGATAAGTGATCCCGACCTTTGCCTTGTCCTGGAGACCAATATCGATGACACCACGCCGGAACTGATTGGGGCCTTGGTGCAAAAACTCATGGCAGTCGGGGCGTATGATGCGTTTACGTCCGCCATTCAAATGAAAAAACAGAGGCCCGCCACACTTTTGACAGTGCTGTGCGCGCCTGAACTCAAGCCCGTAATACTGGATTTAATCTTTACTGAAAGCACGACCTTCGGGATCCGCGAACATCTCACACGCCGCACCATGCTTGAGCGGGAGTTTGCGACCGCGGAGACTGCCTATGGCCCCATCCAGATTAAAATCGGACGCTGGCATGGGACCCCGGTGACGGCCTCACCGGAGTATGACGACTGCGCCAGCGCAGCCGCCATCCATAAAGTCTCCGTTCGCGTAGTCTACGAATCGGCCCAAACCGCAGGCCGACGATTACTTTGGTAACTCTTCCAGCCAAAGCGCCGCCGTGACGCCTCGGGGATAGTATTTACTCCCCTTGGCGATACCAGACACGATCTGGTCGCTCCAAGACCAATAAGCATTCTGGGGATCCAACAACCAGCCCACATGAGCGGCGTCGGCCTTACGCTCGGCCGCACCCCATTTCCGGCCGAAGATCCGGCGTGCCACGAACTGGCAGATGTAGATTTTACTTAACCAGGAATTGTCGCTTGTAGATGAGAGCTTCCAGCCGCCATCAGCAAACAGGCAAACCCCCGGCTTAAGAACCACATCCAGATGTTTGCGCAACGCGATGATCAGTTCACCAAACCGTCCAGCCTCATCCAGAACCTCATGCAGTCCCTGCGCCCAGGGAAAGACGAGCCCTTCAATAGCCGGAATGATCTTCGATGCATTGCCCTCACCCATCACGGCCGGAAGCCAGTCTTCCGGCGTTTGATAGGAACAAATGGAGTCGGCACATTTCCGAGCCTGCTCCCCACATTGCGATGCCGTCTTCGAATCCTTTGCACGCCGGAAAACGGCTTCCATAGCCACATACGAAGCCCAGCATTTGACCGCCATATAGAGGTTGTGTCGTGATTGCCCCAGGGAGACGTCCAGACTGTCATAAGTGGTGATCTCGCTCCCCCCTTTGCACCGGTCGCTATCAAGGCTCATCAACCCATTCCTCTTCGCAGGATCGAAATGGTCACGGTTGAGCATACTCTCAAAACAGTCCTTAAGTACGGGAAGCCGCCGCTTCATCCATGCCTGGTCACCCGATCGCGCGGCGTAGGTCGTAGCACAAAGCACCCAATTGCAGAGCTGCTCATGAGTCATATGCGAAAAACAGCCGTGCAAGCCGAATAATTCATAACTGGAATAGGCCGGACGGGAAAACACATTCCCAATCCCCATGTCATGGGTAAAACTCAAACCGCCAGGTTGCAAACGCGCCACTCCAGGCTCTCTGACATGATCGGTATAGGCATAACGGGACAGGAATAAATCCAGCACATTCCGGACAACCCATGGATTTTTACCGAGCTCATAGAAGAGATGATCCACCGTCAGGTCGAAGGTATTCATCATCCGGTATTCACCTTCATTAACCACCCAGAGGGGCCGGCCTTCCTGTTTCAGAAACTCAGTGCTGCCGTAGTAACTCCGGATGGCATGCACCAATTGGAAGCGCTGATCATCAGAAAGATGTCTGGCCTTATCTAAAACGCGATCAGCGGCAAGGCTGGCACGGCGGGCCTCGCCAGCATGTACCAAAGACCAGTCCGCAACGGCCTCAATGTCTGAAAAGAACCGGGTATAATAATAAGATGTGGGCATCCCGGTCGTCACAATCCCGCCGTGGAAGAAACAAATAGCGAAGGTAAAGGTTTTCCGTTTTCGTGCCGGCACGGTAGCCTGAATCCCCCCGAGAGGGGCAATCCCAAAGCGAACATTATCCGGATGCTCAGGCCGCAACATATTCTCCAAACTGAAAAATGTTCCGACTTTGAGGCCACGGTCACGGCTGACAATGGCCGTCCGCGTGCCTTGCCCAATACCGCTGAAAGAGTGACCGGATTCGGAGTTCATCCAGCGCATATTGCTGTAGGGATCCCCTCCCTGCCAGGCGAAGAAGGCTGTTCGCGCCCGGTCGCACTTGCGATTATCAACTGTTAACTCCGCCCAAACTGCCGGCACCACGGCCGCCTTGACGGCCGAGGCCGCTGCTTTATCGGGATCGGGAATCGCCGGCATGGGGCTGAGAATACGAAAAACCATGTCCCCTGCCGTCCACGTATCGGTTCCCTGTTGAAAATCACGTTCAATTTCATCATCCGCAAAGGGCCGAAGGGGAAAAGCCTTTTTCGCCCCCCCCAGGGATTCTACCTCAAAACGATTGCGATCGTCTTCGGCCTGGGCATAAAATGGCAGACTTTCATAGGCGCTCCCGTCACGGTTTTCCACGCCGATATAGATGTTTTCATCCGCTGGCCGCCCCAACTCCAATCCCAGCCCTCCCTTGGCGCCTTTGCACCCAAGAGTGAAACTTGCAAACGCCCCAGAGGGCGAGTGATGAGCATTAAAGAAAATATTTGTTTTATTCATGACGCTTTTCCTTTCATTTCATTTCGGCTGAGTAGTCCACGGCCAATCATCGGTTTTGAACGGGGTAGCAGGCAGACCGGCACCGTTCCCGAGATTGAAAACGGGATTGTCCGCCCAGGCATATCGCACTGCCACGGGATTCGGAACATGAGGGTGTCGCACGATCACAGTATCGTCTTCAATCCTGGCCCAAGCCCAATGGAAAATGCGATTCGCTCCGGCAATCGCAAACCCACGAACGGGCCCATGGTCGTGGGTCACTAAGCCGCCCTCAGTGTGGTCAAAACGCACGCGCATGACCCCATCCTTTGATTCCCAGTCCCGTGGGGCTGGCCCGGAACCTGCCAGGGGCTGGCCATACACCGTAACCAGCGCAGAATATGCAAGTCGGCGCCCGACATCTTGTTTATTGGTCGGATGAATATCAGCACCGTCACCGATATCCAGAGTCACCGCCATCCCCGTGTTCGGCTCGCGTAGCGTCAACCGCTGCGCTTCGCGCAACTCCGCCCAGGCACTCTCGCCCGGCTTTGGTTGTTCCGGCATATAGTTGGCCAATTGCACAAAATGGAACGCAAAGTCACCACCCGGTGCACCTGCCTTGGCTGGCGCGGGTAATCCCCAGGCCCGGCGCCAATCCCGAATCATGGCAGGAAAAAGCGTACAGTACTGGTGCGCACGATCGGAGTCCTCAATCATATGCTTCAATTCGGGCTCGACCAAAAGCCCTTCACGACTGGTCCAGGCTTCCGCGAGCGTACCGCCCCAGGACGTGTTGATAATGCCAACCGGAATACCTCCCAATCGTTGTTGCAGTTCCCGTGCAAAAAAGTAACCCACCGCGGAGAAGGTTCCGACTGTATATGGAGTGCACACCTCCCAAACCCCTTCCACATCGGCCTGAGGTTGCATGATCGCCTTCTTGGGCACAGTGAACATTCGCAACTGAGGATGATCTGCCGACGCGCATTCGGCCTCACCATCCTGACTCATGGCAACCTGCCATTCCATGTTAGATTGACCCGATGCGACCCAGACTTCGCCGACCATCACGTTTTTGGACGTCAGGTGATCTTTCGCGCCCCGCACACTCAAAATATGCGGCCCGCCCGCCGGCAGCGGGGCAAAAGCCACCCGGAACGAACCGGATGCATCCGCCTTGGTCTTAAGCGTTTTCCCGGCCAGTGAGACTTCAATCGCTTCCCCCGGTTCAGCCCACCCCCACACCGGGATGGAAATATCGCGTTGTAATACCATGCTCTCGCAAAACAAACTATTCAGCTTCATTCGGTCTATTCCTTTTCCGTAACTTCAGCGCATTAATTTCAGATTCAAAACAATTCCGTCAAACTGTCAGCAAAAAATCTCATACCCTTTGGGTTAGGGTGATTAATTGCATTCATGGAATCGGTATTTCTTTTTTCTACTTCCCATCCGCCAGCGACTAGTTGTATAAAATTAATCACGTCACGGTATCTGATAGCGTGATGTTTTCAAGAACAATCAACACCATTTAAGGAACAACGACACCATGCCCATCTGTGTCTGCCACCACATTCCTGCCCCTCTAAAAATCACCGGCCGCCTGAACGATCCACAGTGGAAGAAGGCTGAAACAGTGGAACTGACCGACCCGGTGACCGGCACGCCACACCCCGATCGCGTATCCGCACAGCTGCTGTACTCAGACACCCATCTGTATATCGGCTTCACATGCGTCGATTCCTATGTCTGGGCCACATTGACCCAACATGATGCTGCCGTCTGGAGCGAAGAATGCGTGGAAGTGTTCCTCTGCCCTTCAGGAAAAGTGCGGCAATATTACGAGATTAATCTCAACCCGCTCAATACGGTTTTTGACACCTTCATTCTAAATGGCCGCCCGGAGAATGGAGGGAATTGGGCCGTTACCTCGTTTGTTGAGGCCTATACCTGCAAGGGGTTGGAAACAGCAGTATTCGTAGATGGAGAACTGGGCACGCCCGGCGCCAAAGGATGGACTGCAGAATACGCGATCCCTTTCACATCACTGATCGGGGCCGACACCCTTACCCCGCGCCCAGGCGATCAATGGCGCATGAATCTCTGTCGCATAGATCATCCTAAGGACAGTCAGGTCCGTCATTATTCCTGGGCTACCATTGGGAAAGTGGACTTCCATCTCCCCTGGCATTTCGGCACACTGGCGTTTGAATAAAACGTTTAAACGTTCGTGCCGCGCCAATGGAGCTTCTGACGTAATACGGAAAAATAGTCATAGCCGGGCAGATGGATAAACCGGACACGATGCGGACTGCGGTTTACGCGTACGGTATCACCGATTTCAAGCGGCTGCCCCACCTGGCCATCAACAGCCAACATGGCCGCCACAGCGCGTTCCACCACCTTGATTTCTATCGAAGAGTCACTGGGAATCACCAAGGGGCGCGTACTTAGCGTATGCGGACAAATCAGACTCACCACCACCGCAGGCGCCGTTGGCAATAATACAGGGCCTCCCGCCGAAAGCGAATGGCCCGTGCTTCCAGTCGGAGTCGACACAATCAGTCCATCACAAACAAAGTCGCCCACATCCTGCCCGTCCACCGTCATTCGCAATGTGCCCACACGGGCCCCACAGGTCAGGAGCACATCGTTCAGGGCGCGATAGCCTCCGATGGAGACCTCGTTGCGCCAAAGCGAGGCGTCCAGCATCAGTCGCAGGGAGGTTGTATACTGATTTTGAACAAGACAAACCAAAGCCCTCTCAAGCTCATCCTCGGGGACACTCGTCATAAATCCGAGAGCACCAAGATTAACCCCGATCAGGGGAATATCGCGCCCCTCAAGATCACGCACCGCACGCAACATCGACCCATCGCCGCCCAGAACCATGAGGGTATCCGCCTGGTGGACCACATCACGGGGTGTCGCGGACGATATGATGCCCATCAACTTGGCGGTCGCGGCATCAGGCAGCAACTTCAACCCGAGCTCCTCAGCCTTCACACGAAGCCGTGCGAGAACAGCGGGTGCCTTTTCCTTCGCACAATTGGCAATGACTCCGAGAATTTTCATAGCTTTCTCCACCAGGCCAAAAATTCGATATTCCCGGCCGGGCCTCGTAACGGGGACTCACATAATCCGAGCCATTCCAATGGCAATTCCTGTGTCCCAAACTGACGGATACGCGCCACCACCGCCTCATGAACAGCGGCGTCGCGAACTACCCCACCCTTGCCGACATGCTCACGCCCAGCCTCAAACTGCGGCTTGATCAGGGTAACGATTTGTCCGCCCAGCTCAATCAGCTTTGTAACAGGCGGCAGAATCAGGGTCAAGGAGATGAACGATACATCAATAACGGCAAACTGAAAGGGCTCAGGGATGTCACGTTGTGAGAGATAGCGGGCATTAAGCTCTTCTTTCACGATGACGCGGGGATCATTCCGAAGCCGCCAGTTCAATTGCCCCTTCCCCACATCCACCGCATAAACCCGTGAGGCCCCATGCTGGAGCAGGCAGTCTGTAAAACCACCGGTAGAGGCCCCAATATCCGCACACACTTTACTGGTCACATCCAACTTGAAAGATTCAAAGGCCCCGTCCAGTTTTCCGCCCCCTCGACTGACAAACTTGTCAGCGGCAGTGACTTCAAGAATGGACTCCTCATCGCAAGGCCGGCCAGCCTTGTCAACCATCTGCCCATCCACCCGCACCGCACCAGCAAGAATCAGGCGACGCGCCTTTTCCCGGCTCTCGGCAAGCCCACGTTCAACAAGAATGATATCCAATCTCTGTTTTGACATTCGTCACATCGCCCCTTAGTCCTCCCAGAATGCCCCAGCTTCATACTTAGGCGCAAGGATTTATGGAAGACATTCATTCCGGCAAAGATTGACGCCTTACGCCAAGGCCATTAAACTCCGCTCCATTGAAAGAATAGAGGAGTACACAACATATGATGAGAATGACAGACAGCGGCCCTTCGTTTTCGATGATGCGCGCCGCATTTATTCCGATTTTTGCGCTGGTCCTGCTGGCCGGTTCAGCTGTTTTCTATTGGTACTTCTGCCGGATTGAACCGGACAGCGGAGAAATCGCCATTTTGATTCATAAAACAGGCGAAAATCTGCCCAGTGGCCAGATTCTGGCGGAAAACGAAAACCAGAAAGGGATCCAACTGGATGTGCTTTCGGAAGGGAGATATTTCAGAAACCCCTACTCCTGGGACTGGCGGATATACAGGATCACCGATATTCCCGCAGGCAAATTGGGCGTTTTGACCCGCCTCTATGGCAAGGATCTTCCGCCAAATCAAATCATCGCTGGCCCCGGAGAAAAAGGCATTGTTCGCGACGTCTTAAGTCCCGGAAAATATCGTATCAACCCGTACGCTTACCGGATCGATATATTTGACGCCATTAAAATCCGGCCAGGCTATGCCGGCGTTGTGACCTCCCTGATCGGAGATGACGTCCTTAGCAAAATCTCATCCAATAAACCGAATGGGTTTCTTGTCGGAAAAACAATGAAGGGCGTACTACCGGAAATTCTTGATGCCGGAACCTACTACCTCAACCCGTACCTGGTCAGCGTGGCCGAGGTGAACCTGCAAAGTCAGCGCTTCGAGATGAGTGGCGCCGATGCGATCAGCTTTTTGACCATGGACGGTTTTGGAGTCGATGTCGAAGGCACTATTGAATACGCCATCATAGGAGATAAGGCCGCCTTACTTACCCATCGTGTCGGTGATCTGAATGATATCATTAAAAAGATTATTCTTCCCCGTGCCCGCGGTTTCAGCCGCATTGAGGGAAGCAAGCACCCGGCAACAACGTTCATCGTGGGCGAGACACGCCAACAATTCCAAAGGGATCTGGAAAACCACCTTAAAACCACGTGTGAAAGCTGGGGGATCTCCATCAAATCGGTACTGATCCGCAACATCAGTCCGCCCGAACAGATCTCGAGCATTATCCGCGACCGGGAGGTGGCGGTTCAGGAAAGCCGGAAATATGACCAGGAAATTGGTCAGGCCAAGTCAAAAGCAGAATTGGTGAAACAGGAAATGCTGGCCCAGCAAAGTGGCGAAAAGGTCGCAGCCGACACTGCCCGCATCAGTGCCGTCATTGCCGCCCAGCAGGGGCAGTCCGTACGCGTCGTCAAAGCCAACCAGGAACTGGAAGTGGCTAAGATCGACAATGAGGCCGCTGCGGCCCAGGCCCAGGCAATCATGCTTAAAGCAAACGCCGATGCCGCCGTAGTTAATATGCAGAACGTCGCAGAGGCAGGCGTGCTCACCAGCCAGGTCCAGGCCTTTAGTAACGGCTTGAATTATGCCCGCTACATTTTCTTAAAAAAGGTTGGGCCCCGTATCGACTCCATCTTGAGTACCGATCAGGGAGATGGGCTTGGAGCCCTCTTCCAGCCCTATCTTCCCAGTGTCAAGGAGGTCAAATAATGAAATCACTCACCCCGATGATTGCCGCCGCGTTTGGTGTTGTTATGTTTGTTGTCTTTGTTTGGGAATGGGGATTCTGCCGTTTCTATGTCGGTCCTGAACAAATGGCCGTCATTACGGCCAAGACAGGAGACGCCCTACCTCCTGGTGAAATTCTTGCAAAACAAGGTCA
The DNA here is from genome assembly GCA_037143175.1 of bacterium. Lineage (NCBI taxonomy): Bacteria > bacterium. Next base: position 53,550 of record JBAWZF010000001.1, on the reverse strand, counting down.
AATGGGAATTCAGGAGGAAGTGTTGGGCGAAGGTCGCCATTTCCGGAATCCCTATGAGTTTGACCGGATTATTTTGCCTGTTACCACAATTTTGCCAGGCAAAATCGGTGTTGTGACCGCCAAAGTGGGCGCTGAATTGCCCCAGGGCGAATTTTTGGCGAATGAAACCCAAAAAGGAATCTGGCGCCGTGTTCTCGGGCCCGGCACCTACCGCCTCAATCCCTATGGTTATGAGATCACAATTGAAGATGCCGTTGTGATCCCGATCGGATACGTCGGTATCATCACTTCGCTTTCCGGCAAGCAGGCCCCTGAGGGAGCTTTTGCCGTCACGGGTGAAAAGGGAGTACGGTCAGATATTCTTCAACCAGGACTGTATTACGTTAATCCAAAAGAATTCCAAATCAATATTGTGGAAATTGGCGTCAATCAAGTTTCTCTTTTGGGTAAGGAAGGTAGTACCGTGATTACCAAGGGGCAAATCTCAGCCCAAAATGCAGCCATGGATGTCTTGCAGGACAAAATGCTTGAGAAGCAGGCGGCCAAACGACGTGATTACTACCAGCAGGCAGAATCGCAAATGGCTCAGCGCGCCATGCCGGTCGCATCCAAAAAGTCACCCCCCCCTCAACAGCAACAATCCGCCGAGGGTATTCACGTTCTCAATGAATATGTTTCGTTTCCGTCACGAGACGGCTTTTTGATCAGCCTCGACATGACCGTGGAATTCGAACTCCTGCCTGAAAATATTGCATGGTTGTATCGCAGTTACGGGGATCTCCCTGCTGTGATCGACAAAATCATCATGCCGCAAATTCTATCTATTTCACGTAATAAAGGTTCCGAATACAGGGCAAAGGATTTCATCGTCGGCGAAGGTCGCGAAAAATTCCAAACGGACATGACGGATGCGTTGTCCAAAACTCTCAACGAAAAAAAGATCATTACTCATAACGCCCTGATACGACATGTGGAGGTGCCCATGCAAATCCTGGATCCCATCCAAAAAGCCAGCGTGGCGGTCGAACAGGATCTCACGAATAAGGAACGGCAGAATACCGCCAAAAAGCAGGGCGAACTGAATACGGAAATGTCGTTGATCGATCAAAAACGTGTCCAGGTAGCCCAGGAAACCTTGAAGCTGAAAGCGGAGATTTTGGCGGATCAGGATAAACAGGTGGCTGAGATTCAAGCGGAAACCCTTCGTCTGATGTCCCAAATTGACAAAGAAACCGCGGGTTTCAGGGCCAGCAAAGTTCTCACCTTGGGGAAAGCGGCAGCCGATTCCATGCAGGTGGTCGAAAGCCAGCGTGCCCATGGTTCACAGATGAAAACCGTTGCATTCGGAGACCCAACCGCCTTCAGCCTATGGGAATTCGCGGGATCGTTGCGTTCGGATATACGCATCAACATCCTGCATTCAGGCCCGGGTACACTGTGGACGGATCTCCCAAAAGCCTCACTGGGGGACCTGGGGGGAGCCTCATTGTTGAATAAGCAAAAATAAAACATCCGCCTTAAGCTCCGTGCCCATGTGCTTATCGAAAAAACATCATTACGCCCCGACTCTACTGGCAGCCCTTTTCTTTCTGGCCGCGGCAGTCATCATTTACCCGTTTGACTACAGCCTCTCGGATTCCATCCGGGCCTTTTCCAGAAGCGTCGGCAAGATTCACATCTTCCAGGAAGCATTGAATCTTTGTCGGCCTTTCGGGAAGGGGGATGTGATTCTCGTCATTGTCGCTGGTTTAGGGATATGCGGTCTGAGAAAACGGGCGGCACATATCATCCTGGCCCTCCTGATCATGTCGGTTTTAATCTGGCCTTTTAAACTGGGTGTTGGGCGTGAGCGACCGGGTTACAAAAACAGTCACTCCTTCCCCAGCGGAGACGCAGCGACTGCTGCTGCGTTTTGCATGCCACTTGTCACAACCTCCCCCTGGGGCGCCCCCATCGCCATCATACTGAACGCCGGAGTCGCAACAGGGCGGGTTTATGATGGGCGGCATTATCCCAGTGATGTGTTAGCGGGGGTCGCTTGCGGAATCATCGCCAGTGCCATCGCAGGGGCTGTGCTCCGCCGCTGGCCGTGGAAACCACGCCGCCGTTGGTTTGTAATCATTGGGAGTGTCATTATTTTGTTTTCTCTCGTCAACTTGTCCTGGGCTCGCGCCACCCCTTTTGTACTCGATTTCCTCCGGGTCTGGGGTCCCCTCGGGGCCTTTCTGGTTTTCGCCCGGCTGATACCGGTTTGGTATCGCAAAAGGAAGATAATGGGAAATCCGGTCAGGGGGTTTTTCCTCCTCGTCTTTCTGGTCTTTACCATCTACCTGTCTTTAACCTCGGCATCATCGCTCTGGGATCGAGACGAACCGCGTTTCTCAAGGGCAACTGTAGAAATGGTGGAATCAGGAAATTATCTCTTCCCCACTTTTAACAATCAACTCCGCCCTGATAAACCCATTCTTATCTATTGGCTCATGTCCATCCCGGTTCGGGTCTTGGGGGTCTCCGAGCTATCCTGCCGCCTGGTGGCCCCCATTGCCACGCTGATTACGGTGCTTCTGACGTTCTGGCTTGCTCGCCGTCTCTTCGATCAGAAAATCGCCTTTTGGGCCGGACTTATCCTGATGCTAACCCCATTGATGACAGTTAGCGGAACTGCGGCAACGACCGACGCGCTGCTGCTTGCCTGTATCACAGGAGCCATTGCGGCATTTATGCTGTCCTGGTTGAACGGTTTCCGGCTCTGGCATCTCCTTCTACTCATTCTATCACTCAGCGGAGCCTTGTTGACCAAAGGCCCTGTAGGGCTTGTCGTACCGTTATTCGTGATGGTTGCCATCATGATCTTCACCCGCAATGGCGCCCTCAAACCCTGGCGCTATGCGGGCTGGCTGGTGTTTGCCGTTATTGCCTCCACCCTCCTATTCCTTTCCTGGGGACTGCCCGCAAACGCGGCCACGAATGGAGAGTTTATGCGGATGGGCATTGGAAAACATGTCGTTAGCCGATCCTTGACGGCCATGGAAAGCCATGGCGGCAAATCTTTTGCATTTTATTTCTATTATGTTCCCGTTGTGATTTTGACCTTTTTCCCATGGATCCTTTATCTTCCGCGAGTTTTCTCAAAAATCTCCTTATGGCCAGATCAGGGGAAGGATCGTATCCGCATTCTCTTCTGTTGGGCGGCACCGATCATTATTCTGATGAGTGTGGTAGCCACAAAGCTCCCGCATTACATTCTTCCTGCCTGGCCTGCGTTAGCGATAGCCTCAGCCTTGGGGCTCACTCATGCAATCCGTATGCGGCGCGCCGGGAACAACTCTCTAACCGCAAAAATCGGCCTGAGGCTTTTCGTTACCATTGGATCGACCCTGGGGTTAGGCTTGATGCTTGCCCCTTGGGTCATGGCCAAAATGCCCCTTTACAGCATTCGGGTCCCCGCTACGATATTGGGGGCTGTGTTTTTATCAATGACTGGAGTGGCCTGTCATTATTACCGAAAAGCCCGTCATGAGTATGTAGCGAGCGTTCTCGGGGGCGGCATGATGGTGATCCTGCTTTCCGCCAGCCTGTTCCTGCTTCCAGCTATCGAGCGGTTGAAATTGTCCCCCCTGATCGCGGAAATCATTCAACTCAACAGTGCCCCCATGACGCCTGTAGCGACCTGTGGCTATGGAGAACCGAGCCTTAATTTCTATCTGGGGCGCAGCCCTATAACCCCGCTTGAGGGGCCAGATCTACCTAAGTGGGCCGCCGAAGCAGGCCCCGGCATTCTAGTAGTAACCGAGGCCAGACTGATGCCGCAATTAGAAGTCTTTCGTACCCCCGGAATTGAAACGCTGGATATCATCACCGGCTTCAATTACTCACAGGGGAAACAGGTGAGAATTCACATTCTTTTCAGAAATAAAATCCCATGAACTTAGAACAAAACGGGCTAAATGATGAACCTGATCCCATTCCTATTGAGTTAGAAATCGAGGCCGCCGAATCTGCTGGTAAGTCCGAGAAAAAGCTTCTGCTCATGGCCCTCATCGTGGTCGCTTGTATTGCTGTAGTCCATTTCACCCCATTAAAGTCACTCACAAGTGATGTAGCGTGGAAAGCCTATATCAGCCAACTAGGAATGTGGGCCTCATCAATCTACTTTCTTGTCAGTGTTGCTTTGATCGCCATCGGCATCCCTCGCATGTTGCTATGCGGGCTTGCAGGCGTGCTATTTGGATTCACGACCGGAAGCGTCATTGGGCAATTTTCCGCGCTATTCGGTTCCTATGCCACATTCGTTTTTGCCCGATGGGGCGGGCGTGACTGGGTGCAAAAACGGATCGAGAAAAGTCAGCGGCTCCGGAACATGCTGAAAAAACCATCCACTTTTACCATATTTCTGGTGCGTCAATTGCCGATTGCCGGGATTGTTCCTAACTTGATATTAGGGGTAACCCCAGTGAAGCACCGCTATTTCCTTCTGGGCTCATTTCTTGGATACCTGCCCAGTTCCATCATGGTAGCCGCCATTGGCAGCAGCTTTGGAAAAGGTTTTAATAAGGCAACCTTTCAGCATTCCATTGCACAAATCACCGCTGCCATGCTGGGACTTGGTGGCATCTCCCTAATCGTGTGGTACATGCGGAAGAAACTAATTACCGCAAGCGCCAAGTAAGAATACCGCCAATCACAAGGAAGACGATGTTAGGAAGCCAGCCGGCAAGCCAGGGCGCGATGATCTCTTGCTTTCCAAGAATCAGGCCGAACTGCACCAGGAAATAAAAACTAAACAAAGCGGCCAGCCCGAACACGACGCTTCGCATGGCGGGGCTACGTGCCCCACCCGCTGTCGCAGGAAGCCCTAGCAGCAGGAGAACAAGGCAAGACCATGGCATTGCCACACGACCATGAATATCGGTCAGACGCGAGGCGACCCATTTACCCGAAACATTCGGCCGATTCTGAATGATCCTAATCATTTCAATGGTTGAAAGATAATCAGAGTCCTTCATCTCATTCACAAAATCATCCGGTCTCTCAGGATAATCAGTCATCTCCATCGGCCGTTCCACCAGGACGGAAGGCGGGCCCAGCGGATCACCTTTTTCATCAAATTCTTTCTTTTGGACCCCGTAAAACCACCACGTGCCATCCAACCACTCCGCACGCTCCGCTGTAATTTCCATTTCGATCGTGCCATCAGTCCGTTGCTGCGAGACTTTAATGCCGGACAAACGGGTGGGCGTACGCTGATCAAAAGCTTTCACAAACCACTGCCGGTGTGAAGGCCCTGTATGATAAACATAATCCCGCACAACAAATGAAGAATCAGGGGATCGTTTCAGCACCTGTTTAGTGTAATCTGCTACCCAGCGGGTAGCGACGGGCCCCACTGTTTCCTGAACAACAGCCCCGAAAAGACTCGCACAAAGGCCTACACCCATGAGGGGAAGCATCAATCGGCGCACACTCACCCCACTGGCACACATGGCGGTCAGTTCGTTATTCCGGGCAAACATCGTCATGGTATAGAGAGTCGCCAGCAGCAAAGCAATCGGCAGAACCACGACAATAAACGGATTGTGCCCATTTACTTTAAAAAGAAAAAAACAATAATACAGCAGGATGTCTGTGATCGGGGCTTTGACTTCTAGAAAGTCTGAAAATCGGTCAAACAAATCGAGCACAATATAGAGCAAGCTGAACGCCACGAAACAATACCCGAACGGAATCAGGTACTGCTTCAGCATATATCGATCAATAATCTTCACGTTACTTTGTCTCCCAGCGGGCGGACCAGTCCAGTGCACGACGCAAAACGACTTCTTCAGTTTTAACACGGCTTCTGACCTTTTCCAACCGGGTATCATAGGCCGCCATCACGCATTTGGCATCCTGCCCCATTTCTGCACCGGAAAAAAGCTCTCCATGCATGCCCCTGAAATCGAGATGAAACTGTACGCCCCCTTCGCTAATGGAGCCACCTAAATCCTGATTCGTGAGTAAAAGGCGATTGGCGCTTTCCTCATTTCGTCCACATTGATCCAAATACCAGGTTGGCGACATGGTTAACGAATCGATTCGCAGAAAACGAAGAATACGCTTCTCGGCCTCGAAAAGCTCGGCGATATCTTCGAGGGGCACGGAAAAGGCCCGCAAAATAATAATGGTTTCGAGAAAATGGAGATACGCAGGCGAATAGCCTTCGGACTCCTTGGGGACGTAAAGCCCCAATTTAATTTGAAAATTCCGCAAAAAATGGGGTGACCTACCAATTTTACGGCACACCTGCGAAAACGTCAGTCGCGGCACTTCAGCCAGGAGATAACCCCCTTCGCGAATATCGAATTCAGTTATTTCCGACACGAGTCCAACACTTTCTTCGAATGTTTTTCGCGATAAACATCCTCGTCCCACTCCACCCCTGAAAGCAATGATTTCCGGGATAATTTCAAACAGTAAGCGAGGGCTTCCACCCACTCCCCCCCTTCACCTTCGATCGAGACCTCTTCCCGGACAAAGCGCTTCCCCTGAAAGGCATCTAAATTGACTAAAGCATCCTCATCCACATCCAAATATACCACCCCGTCTACTTGCCTGTCAGGAAAGGGGACCAGGGCCGACTGCCATTCATCTTTGACCACAAACTGGGCATACCCGTTCAGTGAACCAAACTTGGTTGAATAGGATTTACCCGTCAATGCCTTAACCAATTCCACAAACATTAATGGGCCTGATACAAACAGATTCATATCTCGTGCTACTAGGCGATCAACGCCTATCCTCCACTCGTTTCGATAGTCTTTAAAGAATCATGAAATCAACTGCCTCACGACTTGTTCCAAGGCCGCATAGAATTCGGTTCAGCTTCTTGATGAATATAAATCGTGAAGTGTTTCCCATACCTTGACTCAACTGATTAAGAAAGGCTGGCATTCTACATTCACGGGCTAAAAATGCAAAAGCAAAAGGCAGCAGCTTTGAAGGCTTAATGTATTAGGATTGCTGAACTGTTCCGTTTTCCGTAAAAGTCACTTAAATCATCATGAATTGGTTCAATCAAATTAAAAAGTACGCTACGGTGGGCGTGGGTAGCACCTTTACGGATTTCGCTATTTATGGAGCCCTGATCCATTATGCAAATTTTTCTCCGGAAATCGCTAACCTCATCAGTCGCCCCTGCGGTGGCCTATTCAGCTTCACGTTCAACAAAATCTGGACTTTTGACCGAAAACAACTAACGGGGACCCATCACGAAATCGCACGATTTAGCATCGTGTGGATTGCCTCATACTGTCTATCCATCCTGCTTGTATGGCTGTTCCATCAGTATTTCATCCAGAACCAGAGTCTTCCCCTGGCTCTGGCAGAGATGATCCAGCACATGACCGGTTGGGAAGTGCACCTGGTGGAAGGTCTATCCAAACTCTGCGCAGAAAGCTTAGTGTGTATTGGAATTTTCCTGAGCCACCGGTTTTGGACCTTTAGACAAAACTAGAGGAGCGGGGGGTGATGCTGCCGCCCCCATATATATGGCAGTCATGGTGGTTCGTACACACCCAAGGCCCAGTTCGTAATCCATTACCAACGGCACAATGGATTCAATGGGAGCCTCCTGCGCCGCCTTGATGAGAGCCTCATCTTTACGCAAGGCCGCCAGCTTTTTAAAATCCAAACTCCACGCATGAAACTCCCGAGGCTTCACGGAACTCCCGGGCGCGGCGACCGGTACGATACGGGTAGTGTCAAAATGCAGGCGACCAAAACACGCAGGACTCTGGTCGGGCTTCGTTAAAATCTGCAGCGCCACAACTTTCCCATCTAAATTGGCAACGATCCGTCCTTGCCCTGAAGCGGCCCCCGCTTTCGCCCCTTCACGGTGCTGACTCACCAGAAAATCCATCACCGGCTTAATCCGCTGACTCAAATCGAACAAAGCTTCAGGATTAGCCAGATTCGTTGAGCTCACCCCTGTCTGCAGGTTGCAGGTGGAATACGACATGCGCCCCGCCTGTGCGTCATACACCGATACAATCAGGGCATCTTTATTCCGTCCAATCAAGGGATGTAAATATTCATCAGTGACCTTTGCGAAAACCAACGCTTTCATCTCCGGCAAGGTCATGACGGCGATAATCCGGTCATGAATAGACACCCGGTTGCGCTCCCCGGTCTTCCCACTGTCCGGCGAATCCACTTTCATGTCGAGAAACAGGGCGGGAATGCTTTCCCCAGTCACGCGATGTCGCCACGTTCCAATGGTCGTCGAAGCCACAATTTTCCCGACTCGGGCAAGTTCCAAATGAAGCAAGCGATACCCGACATCATATTCCATGTACAGCGGAGTTTCCGACGCCGTAAAACGGGCGTCAATATCCGCCAGCCGCGACTCACCCGCCATGACCGGACCGCCCCATGACACCAGGATAATTAACACAGCCCGGAAATATCGTTTCAAAATCACCTCCGCCTCCTACGTCCAGCCTGCTCACTATTACGCGCCGGCCTTGCCCCCTTACCCCCCCCCTTTGTCTTTTCAGACTCAGGTCGCTGCAAGGCAAAATCAATGCGTCGCTTATCGAAATCCACTTTGACGGGAATGACCTTTAGCCGGGTTCCCAACTTATACAAATCCTGCCCCGCTCGCAGTGCCTTGGCCGCAGGATCGAATCGCACAAAAGCTTCCGAGATGGCGGAACAGTGAAGCAGACCTTGAACTCCCAGCCCATCCAACTCAATGAAAAGCCCGAAATTCATCACTTTGACGACCACGGCGTCATACACCCGCACATTTCGTTGTTCAATCTGCTGGGCAAGGAAACGGTACTTCTTGATTTCCAGCAATTCGCGCTCCGCCGCCTGAGCCACCTGCTCGGTTTCGGAACAGTGTACAGCCAATCGTTCCAACTCCTGATTGGGGTAAGGACTACTCTTCCCCTCAAGCAGTGCTGCCAATATCCGATGTACAATCAGATCGGGGTAACGACGGATTGGCGACGTGAAATGAGCGTAATATTTCTTTGCCAAACCGAAATGCCCGCCCTCTTTTGAACTATAGATGGCCCGCTTCATACTGCGCAAGACCGCCATCTGGGCGCTGTTAGCCAGTGGCGTATCCTTAATCCTAACCAGGAATTCCATCAGATTACGACGATGCTTCAATTGCCCGGGCTGATACCCCATCTCATGCAAATCGGCCGTCAGCATCTCGATTTTTTCAGCATCTGGCTCTTCATGAAGACGATGAATTAACGCTCGCCCCTTCGTGCTCAATTCCCGATCAACAGCCTCATTGGCCGCAACCATGCATTCCTCGATCATCTGATGAGAGACATCATTTTCAACAGGACGGATATCCTCAATCATCCCATCCTTGCCGATAATGACCGAATTTTCCGGCATCGTAATATCCAGTGCCCACTGCGCCATGCGCCGGGCACGAAGTTGCATGGCCAACTCGTAAACCTCCAGAATCAACGGCCGGGCCTCGGGCGGCATCGCCACCTTGCAATGCATTCCGGCCGGGGTCTGAATCACTTGTAAAGCCTGCTCATAATTCAAACGCAACCGCGAGCGGATAATCGTACGGGCAAACCGGGCCGAAATCATACGACCAACCTGATCAAAGGTCATAAAAGCGGAAAACGCCAACCTATCCTGATCGGGTTTTAAACTGCAAAGCCCGTTTGAAAGCTCCTCGGGCAACATCGGTATCACTTTGTCGGGGAGATAAACACTATTTCCTCGCTCAATGGCCTCCCGATCAAGGGCATTACCCTTGGTTACGAAGTGACAGACATCGGCAATATGGACACCCAACACCCGGCGACCTTCCTCGTCATGCTCCAACGATAGCGCATCATCAAAATCCTTGGCCGTGACGGGGTCTACGGTAAAGATAAATTTACTGCGCAAATCCAGACGCTTGCCAGTCTGAGTCAGCCGCGCGGCTGTATCAGAAGCCTCCTGCATGACTTCACTTGAAAATTCCTGGGGCAAATCGTATTGCCGCATCACGGCTAATGTATCCAGCGACGGATTATCCGCCGGCCCAATCACCTCAATGATCTCAGCCTCGGGATTGACATGCCGGTTTTCCCAGTTGGTAAACTGGATGACCACGCGGTCATTGATCTGAGCCCCCTTCGCCTCCGGCACATAAAAATCCTGTTGATAAGAGGGGTTAAGCGGGAGCACATAAAGAAATTTTCCTGTGCTTTTCAGGGTTCCGACAACCACCCGCGATCCACGCTCCACCACTCGGATCACCACACCTTGCCGTTGCCATTCGGGTGTGCCCGGCTTAAGGGGTTCCAAGCGTACCACCACTTGATCGCCCGGCAAGGCCGTGCTCAGGTTACCGCGCTCGATGCGCACCGTCAGCTCCCCATCCAAATTGGTAAGATAGCCGCCACCAGAACGTTTCACTTCCAGCCGACCGGTAACCAAATCAGCCGGGGCCCCGAGGGAATAACGGGTCTTACGAATGATGACGATCTCACCATTCAGAACCATTTTGTGAAGGATATCAACCAAGGCCTTTCGCTCTGCTCCCCGGAGGTCAAAGATGTCAGTCAATTCGCCAAGCGTCATCGGGGTATAGTCAGGTTTCTGGAAAAATTCCAGAATGGCCTCATGGGTTACTTTTTTAAGTGTAGATTTCGGCATCATATATCGAACTCCCGTCTCTTCGCTTACGTTAAACTTCTCGCGATCTCAATCTTGGATCCAGCGCATCCCTCAAGGCGTCTCCCACCAGATTGAAGGCCAGCACAACCAGCAGAATAGCGGCAGATACAGCAGCCATTTCCCACCATACCCCCTGCCAGAGGCGTAAACGCGCATTTCCAATCATTATACCCCAAGATGGCTCTCCCTGCACTCCAATTCCGAGGAAACTCATAAAGACTTCGGTCCCTATGGCAGCTGGGAAGCGAATGGAGAAGGTAATAATAACAATATGGAAAACATTGGGTAAAATATGTCGGAAAATGATGCGCCAGGATGAATACCCCAACGAACGGGCGGCCAACACATAAGCCCGATCCCGATGTTTCATCACTTCGGCCCTTAATAACCTGCACAACCCCACCCAGGTAGTAAGACCAATCCCCAGATAGACCCCCATGATCCCCTTTCCCACTACCATCGAAATCGCCAGTATAAACAGTAGACCGGGGATGCTTTCGATCGTGGAATATACCCAAACAACGATATCGTCGGCCCATTTTCCAAAATAACCACTAATACAGCCAAGCAATACCCCTATGGGAATGGCAATTAAGGAAGTCACCACCCCCACTAGAAAGGCAATTCGAGTGCCTTGAATCGTCCGCTGCAGCACATCACGGCCCAGATTGTCTGTCCCTAACGGACGATAGGCCAAGGTCTTTGCTCCGAGCCAGAGCCGACGGCCCGGCCCAGCTCCATCCACCTCCGCAAAAGGATGCCGGAAAATACTGGGGGGCAGATATCGCTCACTTAAGTTTACTTGCGAATAAGAAGGCGTTCGATCAACGGCCTGATAATACCTGAAGATAATCTCACCATAAAATGCGACCAAACCAAAACAGACAATAATCCCGAAGCAAATCCGGATTACCCGACGACGCATGAGATCCCTCCATGCCTCCCGCCATAATGATTGTCCCCATTCTTCCATTGCCTACCTCAACTTCACCCTCGGATCCACCAGCGCATAGCATAAATCTGTAACGAGACTCGCGACCACATACAGGAGTGCCCCCACCAGGACCACCCCTCTCACCACATCCACGTCTGAAGAGTTAATGGCATTTATACTGAGTCCACCCAGTCCCGGAATTCCAAAAAAGCTCTCCAACAAAAGGCTCCCAGTGTAGAGAATAGGCAAAGCAATCACCGTGTTGGTCACAATCGGAATCATCGCATTGGGTAACACATGCTTGAACAACACCCCCGCCGGACTTAACCCCTTGGCGAAGGCCGTTCGCACATAATCTTTATAAATCTCATCCAAAATAACGGCTCGATAGAACCGAAGATTCCCGCCCAGCCCGCTAAGGATACCAATCATCACCGGCAACAACAGATAGCCCCAGGACTCAAAGCCCCAAATCGGGAACCAATGCCATTTATATGCCATAAAAAATTGTCCAAAAATGATCCAAACGAGGTAATTCACACTCATCAGTGCCACCGCCATAAAGACAAAAATGCGGTCCGGCCAGCGATTCCGCCAATAGGCACAGAGAAGAGCCAACCCAACAGATAGCCCCAATCCGCCAAAGAAAACGGGGACCGTCAGCGCTAGCGATGGCAAAATCCCGCGTCTCAACATCGTGGTCACCTTCTCATTGGTCGATAACGAGGTGCCAAGATCCAAGCGAGCCAAAGTCTTAAAATAATGCACAAGTTGGGAGTCCAACCCATGTGGCATACGTCGCTCAAGTCGCACGTTTCTCACTTCTAAGGCCCCCTGCTCTACCGATAACAAAACGGGGGGCGACACCGATAAATTAGTTCCCGGCTGGAACTGAAACTCAGTCCAATGCCAGCGGGAGGAGATTTCAGGCTTCGAATTGGATAGCATGATCAGGGAATCCGGCAGCAACCTGACCCTGGTGCCGGACTCCAGCCCCCGCACCTGCACCTTCACCCGATAACAGGAATCCGGGCGTAATGGAAAAAGCAGTTGAACCGCCAAGTTTGTCCCCGCAAAAAGCTTGACGGGCTCTGAAAAATCGCGGGCAGGAAAGGCCCTGGTGGTCGTCCACCAGCCGAAAATGACGGGCTTGTTGAACCCCCGTTGCTCATCAAACTCCTCTAAGGCTTGCGGCGAAACATTTTTACCAAGTGCCATGGAAGCCGGGCTCCCGCCCACAACATTAAAGAGCAGGAAGGTAACCAGAATTACCCCCAGCACCATCGGGACCATATAAAGCACGCGGCGTATAATAAAACGGGTCATAAAATGCACGGCCTATCAGTCGAATTTAATAGAAAATGGGGTATGATCCTCATCCTGAGGTTATGTGTCAAGCGGGGCGTGTCGTCGAAATTGTTCAAAAGGCTCATTTATCGGTTGAAGCCATGGTTTTCCATGCTAAAATTTATGGGATTATGCAAAAGAGGATCATCAACACCGACAAAGCGCCCGCTCCTGTGGGGCCTTACCAACAGGCTGTGGGAATGGATCGCCTCGTTTTTACCGCAGGCCAGATTCCCGTTGATGCAAAAACTGGCGCCGTCATCACGGGCACGATTGAAGATCAAACCCGGCAGGTTCTTGAGAATCTTAAGGCTATACTCGAGGCAGCGGGAACCTCTCTCGACAAAGTCCTCAAAACCACGGTATTTCTGCATGACATGAATGATTTTGCGAAAATGAACGCCGTATATGCCGAGTATTTCCGAACCGATATCGCACCAGCCCGATCTACCGTACAAGTGGCGCGTCTCCCGAAAGATGTGGCCGTCGAAATTGAGGCCATCGCCTCACTTTAAAAGCCTTTATGCCCTAAACCCTCTATGCTTTTCAATTGAACGACTGAATCACAACAAACAACCAGGACGGTTCCTATGCGCTATGCAATCGTTTCCGATCTCCACGCCAACATGCAGGCTTGGAAAGTAGTTTACGAAGACATCCAGAATAATAATGCGGATCGCATTATCTGCCTGGGTGACATCGTCGGATATGGCCCAAACCCAGCCCAACTGCTTCGAGAAGTTCGCAGCAAAGTCGATGCCGTTATCCTCGGTAACCATGACGCAGCCTGCTGCGGGAAATTGGACGCAACGTTGTTCAATGACGATGCCCAGCGTCTTCTTGAATGGACACGCAAACAATTGAGCGCGGATGACCTGAAATTCCTTTCCTCCCTCCCTCTCACCTTGATCGGTGACGGATTTCTGTGTGCCCATGGCGAATTTTCCGCACCGGGAAATTTTGACTATGCTTCAAACGCCGATGAGGTCATGCCTTCATGGAAAGTCACTGAGTCGGATCTCCTTTTCGTCGGGCATACCCATGAGCCCGCCATCTTTGTACTCGGCAGCAGCGGCACTCCCCGCAGTGTTGAACCCCAGGACTTTACCGTCAACCCGGGCAAACGCTACTTCGTCAACGTCGGCTCTGTGGGCCAACCGCGGGATAAAGACCCCCGCGCCTGTTATTGCATCTATGACACGGAAACTCGATCCATCTACTGGCGTCGCGTTAGATTCGATGTTGAACCCTACCGGAAAGCATTACGGGCCACCGGGCTTAAATTAGATCCGAGTTACTACCTTCCCGAGTCCAAAGGTACGGCACAAGAGACGCCTGCAAACTGGCACGTTGCATACTCCCCCCCCAAATCCCCCAGTCAAGCGGCTCACGATGTCGTCGCCGTTCAGGATATCAAAGCCATTCCTAAACGAAAAAAATCAATTCCCCTCAGCATGATTTCTCTGGCGTTGTTAATGCTGGCAATTTCAGGCTATGCCATCTGGCAAAAATTACCTCATCCCATTGACCTGAATGCCACCAGTACTACCTCGCTGGCATCGTCTGACCGCAATAGTTTGTCCTTACCCGAAAGAGTTGTGACACCCGGCCAACCGATCCATGGTTGGGCGATTCATTTGGATGATAAAAATCGACAACAGATCGGCATTAATCTTGACCCCTTTAAACGTCCGTTCCTATATTTTTCCTCTAAGAAGGCTGACAAGACAATGACCCTCATCTCCAGTTGGGTCTCGGTCAACCCGGGCGAAAAGTGGGCGTTTGAAGCCGCACTTCAGAAAAAAAAGGATTTCGCTGGTGAAGCCGTTTTGGTCATTATGCTCCAGAAAAGTGGCGGCACCATTGTATCAAATTTTGTCTCACTGAAAATCCCGCCCCCACAGATCTCAGGACTGTCGAAAATCGAGGAACAGTTTATCATCCCGGAAAAAAGCACCATGATCCGGGTTGCCCTCCTTGGAAAATTTTCAGGAAAATTGCTTATCCTTACACCAAAATTATATTGCCCGAAAATAGAGGTTCCACCGCCAATCAACCCCGCATTAACCGAAGAACCCGATACGAAACCTGCTGAGGAGCCTAAAAATACATGGGATCAAAAAACGCAGGTAGGTTACTGAACTGCCATCGCCACATCGCCCATTACTATAGACAGCAGACTGGTTATTAATTAATTGAACATATTAGCTATACTATGCTAGTAATTAGGCATGCGCTATGCCTTTATTTCAGATATCCATGCCAACCTGCAAGCCTGGCGAGCCGTTCATCTCGATATTCGAAGTAATAAAATCGACTACGTTCTATGCCTGGGAGATGTCATAGGCTATGGCCCATCCCCCGCAGAAGTACTCAACGAGGTGCACGCCCATGTCGACGCCTTCGTCTTAGGTAACCATGATGCCGTCGTCAGTGGACGTATGGACGACTCTTCTTTTAATCCCCATGCCCGGGAAATGATCCGGTGGACGGCCTCCAAACTCAACCGCAAGGCCTCCGCATTTTTATCGTCGTTTCCACTCACCCTGATCGGTAATGGTTTTCAGTGCGTGCACGGTGAATTTTCCCGCCCAGCCAGCTTTGAATATGTGCTGAACCCTGAAGATGCACTCCCCTCCTGGAAAGCGGTGGAAGCCCCACTTTTATTAGCCGGCCACACGCATGAACCCTCCTTTTTCCTGATGGGGCCAAGCGGTATCCCCAGACTGGCAGTCCCTCAGGATTTCGAGCTTGAACCCGGGAAACGTTATTTCGTCAACGTCGGGTCGGTCGGTTGTTCGCGAGATGGCGATCCGAGAGCCAGCTACTGCATTTATGACACCGAGGCACGGGCTGTATTCTGGCGCCGTATTCCCTTTGATCTGGATAGTTATCGTTCCACGTTGATCCGCTCAGGACTCGACCCCAAACGTTGCGCTTTGCTCAAGCTTGACCCTCTGGCCCAGACCCTCCCATTACGTCAAAGGCTGGACTTCACTCCCCCCACCGCACCTGAAAAAGCAGCCCGCCCTGCCGTAGCCATGCAGGACATCACATCCCTGAGACGCTCGATCCGTCACTGGAAATTCCTTTTTTCGTCCGCCATTATCATGGTGGCTCTTTCAATCATTGCGGCTCTTTGGATTTGGCGCGAACAAAAGGATTACCGGGCAATTTTAGGCGCCGCATCGCCCATCATCGTCGCCACCAACTTCTCCGCCAAAACCAATCTTCTACCACAACACCACAATCCCATCCTGTCAGGACAAATCATTCCCGGATGGCAAATTCAGCTGGGTGATTCCCGGCAGCAAAAAGCGTCGGTCATCCCCTTGAAAAAAGAGGGGTACTGCCTCCAACTTGAATCTGAATCGGCCGATGCCGGGCTCACACTCTCTGCCCCTCTCGTTCAGGTGGATCCCGGCCAGAGTTGGAGCATGAGTGGATTATTTGAAAAGGGAGCCAGCTTCGCCGGAACCATCATCGTGGCCGTCACGCTCATCCGGCAGGATGGTTGTGGTCTCATAACGAATCAACATTTTGCTGTAAAAGAACCTTTACTGGCACGGGCTGATGGATGGATGAGAACTCGGCAGACATTCACTATTCCCGCTGGCGGAAAAACGATACAGGTTCAAATCCGTGGAAAATTTCGAGGAAACATTCGAGTCCGCGGCCTGTCACTGGAACTCAATAATCATCCGGATCATGAACGTAATTCGCTTCGGCCTTAGTATCCAGATAGCCCTGCAAGATGACCTGGGCCGCCAACTTATCACGAACCTCCTTGCGCCGCTCGCGGGACACATCCGCTTCTAGCAGCATCCGTTCCACCAGGCTGGTACTTAACCGTTCATCGGTAATATCCACCGGCAAACCGCTCGCCGTTCGCAATAACTCGACAAACTTTCCCGCTTCCAAAGCCATTGGCCCACTGGATCCATTCATATTGATGGGGATACCCACCACAATTTTGACCACGCCACGGTCACGGGCAATCCGGCACACCGCCGTGATCGCTTCTTCAACCGACTGGACCGTTTCCACAGAAAGCGGGGTCGCCAGCATGGCCATGGGGTCGCTGATCGCAATTCCCACGCGCTTCGTCCCGTAATCTACACCTAGAATGCGTCCTGTCATCAGAGGTTTAATTCCCTTAATAAAACCAGACCGTCCAAAGTCAAATCCGGAACAATATCCACAGGAGCATCAAGCCCCTTCAATGCCAAACCGGCATACCCGCCCGTGGCACAGAAATGAATCTTACGTTCCTTCATCCCTGCTTTCACATGGCTTAGGATTTCCCGAACCATGCCGCGATAGCCAACCACCACACCAATCCGCATGGCCTCACTGGTAGAGCGCCCGATATTTTTGAATTTGCCATCCAGCTCAATCTCCGGCAGCAATGCCGTTCGTTCAGCAAGATAATCGGTCATCAAGGGTAGTCCTGGAGCAATGACCCCGCCCACATAACGCCCATCGCCGGTAACGGCATCGAAAGTGAGTGCCGTTCCGAAATCAGCGACAATCACAGCAGACTGATAAAGCTCCCAAGCAGCAGCCGTATCCGCCAAACGATCCGCCCCAATGGTTTCAGGCTGGGGATATTCCACCTTGATGTTCAAATTAATGCGATACCCAACGAGCAAGGGCTCTTTCCCGCAAAGGTTCTGAAGCACCTGCGTCCATAACGGATTAAGTCCCGGTACCACTGAACACAATACCGCCGCCTTGACCACACGTCCTGCAGCCAATTTCCGTAGAAGCGCCATGATTTTACGTTCTTCACGCCCCTCACGCGTCGCCATGCGACCCTGCCGAAGAATCCGCCGCCCGCGAGCCAGTCCGATGTGGGTACTGGTATTGCCAATATCAATAACGAAAAAATAGTCCATTATTTCATCTCCAGCGACAAATCCGCCGCCGGCGCGGAATGCGTCAGGCCTCCAATGGAGATGGCATCCACACCTGTAGCCGCAATGGCCGCAACCGTCTCCAGGGAAACCCCGCCGGAAGCCTCCAGTTTGCATCGCTTTGCACAAATGGCGACACAGGCCTTCATCCGCTCAGGCGACATGTTATCAAGCATGATCCATTCAGGAGCGGCCCGCATGGCGTCGCGTAACTCTTCCTCGGATTCCACTTCCACCTCAACGGGAATGCCTGGGAATTTGGCCCGCGCGGCCGCCACCGCCCCCTGAAGATTGCTGATCCCCGCCTCCTGCCAGAGCCGCCGATGGTTATCCTTGATGAGCACCATGTCGTACAATCCCATCCGGTGATTGGTTCCTCCCCCACAGGTTACAGCATATTTTTCAAAAATGCGCAACGTGGGGGCCGTCTTACGGGTATCCAGTATCCGGGTGCCAAAGGGTTTCACTTTGTCCACGAAATCATGTGTACGCGAAGCAATTCCCGTCATCCGTTGCATAAAATTCAGCGCGGTCCGCTCTCCAGTCAGAATGCCTC
The DNA here is from genome assembly GCA_037143175.1 of bacterium. Classification (NCBI taxonomy): domain Bacteria; species bacterium. The sequence continues at coordinate 35,114 of JBAWZF010000001.1, read as the reverse complement.
GAATTGGCCCTTCAATCGTCATCAGGACTTGATCCGGCTTGACCGCTTCCCCATCTGCAATCAGACATTGGCACCTGAGCGCAGGGTTCACGCTGGCAAAAACCGCCTGCGCCACCGCACCTCCGGATACCACATAATTCCCGCGAGACAGGATCACGGCCTTTCCTTGACTGGTTTCCGGCACCACAGACAACGTCGTGACATCACCCGAACCTATATCCTCAGCCAACGCCCGACGAATCAGATCCTGCACCACTGGATTTTCAATGAGATTGATCATCCCTCCACCCTCCATTCGCTTGGCATGTGGCAAATTCCTTCAAAGTTTTTTACTGAGTCCACCCCGATCGCGAAGGCATTGTCCATGCGATGATAGTTCACCTTGTGATCAGCAGAATGAACAGAAAATGAGAAGAAATAGGTGCCACGAGCCAGATTCAGATGGGGAATCTTTAAGACGACATGTCCGGAACCCGTCAAACCGGGGATCGACACAGACGCAATCTCAGTATTGCTACCATGAACCAACCGACCAGCCTCGTCGCTAATGCCAAACCCGAAAATTGAAGCACCTACCGGAGTCTTGACCTCATAGCCCAACCGAACCGTGAGGGGCTCACCCCACATGAATTTAGTCGTGGCATTTCCAGACGCATCTAAAAACTCGGCACCTGTCAGAATGACCTCACGGGTCCCCCACTCGCGACTCCGCTCAGCACTTGCCTGATTACGCCAGAAGCTTTCATACTGCCCCACCACTTTCCCCGGGGCACCATGGCCCAACACCCGGCCATGATCTAAAAAAAGAATCTGATCACTCACAGATTGAATGGTTCCCAGATCATGCGAGATGATCAACATCGTCTTCTTCTGGTCCCGGAATTCAGACATCCGCCGCAGACATTTGCGCTGAAAAGAGGCATCCCCAACAGCCAGCACCTCATCCACCAGCAAAATATCCGGATCCACCTCCACCGCCACCGCAAAGCCCAGCCGGACATACATTCCGGACGAATAATGTTTCACGGGTTGGTCAATAAAGGTGCCAATGTCGGCAAAGTTGAGAATGGCATCAAACCGACGGGTCATTTGTTGCCGCGTTAACCCCATGATGGCTCCGGCCAGAAAGACATTTTCACGCCCTGTCAGGTCGGGATGGAAACCTGCGCCCAATTCAAGCAAAGAGGAAATCACACCCGTGGTCTTGATTTTGCCCTCGGTGGGCATCATGGTGCCAGCCAAAACAGACAGCAGCGTGCTCTTACCCGCCCCATTGGCACCGATCAACCCCAGCGTGGTGCCGCGTTCGACGGTGAAATTCACGTCCTTCAACGCCCATAAGTCGCGTTCACTTCCGGGCTTATGGATCATATCCATTACCATGGACTTCAAGGTGCGGCCACCGGAACTCCTCAACCGGAACCGTTTTCCCACGCCCTCAACCTGTATGGCAATATCACTCATGTTACAGCTCATCTGAAAATCCAGGTTGAAGTTTTTGGAAAATAATAATTCCGGCTACAAAAACCACAGCGGTCATCCCCACTGAAAGCATGATTAAGGAAAGCGAGGGCAGCGGGTTACCCAGCAAAGCGGAGCGATAGAGCGCCAAAATGCCAGCCATGGGATTCAAAAAATACAACTGCCCGAGAATCGGATGCTTATCGGTAATAGGAGCAATCATGGAAATGTCATATACCACCGGGGTCAGGAAAAACCACGCCATCGTAAAGATGCCGGTCAAATGTTGAACATCCCGGAAGAATACATTCAAGGCGCTCAACGCCAGACTAATGCCCGTACAGAGCGTCAGATGGGCCACTAAAGCCAAAGGAAGCCAGGCAATGCCCCCGAGATGCGGGCCCATGAAAAGTAAATAAACCATCATCACCAACAGGGATAACAGGAAGTTTACAAAATTGGCCAAGACAATGGACAGCGGCAACAGCACTCGCGGGAAACAGGCCTTTTTGACCAGATTCGCATTGCCGATAATGGCAAAGGAGGAATCCCCCAGACACATGGCAAGGTACTGCCAAACAAAGATTCCCGACACCAGCACTTCCATGGGCATGGGGAATTTCATGATGATCTTCATGAAAACACCATAGATGGCAATCAGGAAAACCGGCCCCAACAGAGTCCACAGAAACCCCAGAACCGATTCCTTATAGCGGATCTTGACGTTCCGGATCACCAGCATGGAGAGCAGATCACGGCGCGCATAAATATCTTTAACCAACCCAATCATAGGGGCGAGAGTGTATGCGGAGTGCCCATTGAAAACAATCCCGAATACTGCCCCGAAATTTGGGTAACCATTCAGTCTTTCTTTTAAAACTGAGGCCGTTACAATCCACCGCCATGATTGATTGGAATCCAGTGACAATAAAGCGGTGGCGTCGGTTTCGGCAGCTACGCCGCGCATGGTGGTCGCTCTGGATCCTCACTTCATTGTACCTGATCAGCCTCGTTGCAGAGGTCATCTGCAACAATACACCCCTTTTGGTCCGCTTTGACGGCCATTACTATATCCCTCTCGTCCGCTTCTACCCGGAAGACACTTTCCTTCAAAACGGGCGCCAGACCCGACCGGACTACAAGCAGATTCAATCCCAACCCCTCTTCAAAGATCATCCCGGCAATTTCATGATCTTCCCGCTTATTCCCTATGGCCCCTATGAGAATGTCCCCACCGCCTCCATCCCCCTACCCGAGGCGGTGACATTAGCCTTCCGCCCCGAACCACATGTGGCCTCTGTCACCTTATCACCCGAGCTCACCATCACCCGCTCTGCCAACACGGCGTTTTTCTTTGAGTCCAGCACGGAGGCCCTACGCGGCCAGGCCTTCACCAACATCTGGAGCCTCCCCACCGCCATCAAGGAAGCCATCACCATTCGACTGCAAAACCAGGCGGCCCCGGCCATCAGCGCCACAACCGTCCGTCTTGCGAATCCCTCCGTGGAGTCAGAACTCTCTCTTCCAGAATTCACCCCCCGCGAAACCGCCCCGGCCACCATTAGACTTACCCTCCGTGAAAAATCAGATCGCTCCACACTCCCCCATGGCACCATGGGATGGAATGACCAAATGGAACTCTCCGTCTCTTCCTTTTCTGAATGGACGGCTCTCTCGCCGGAAACACAATCCGAACTTACCGCTTTCGCCGCCGCAGGGCTCAGCAATGCTGTCCCCCCGTGTATTATAGATATCAAGGGCACGTCCTACACCATCACCGCGACAAAATCTGAAGTGCGCTGGCCCTACCCGCCTATCAAAGGACACTGGATGGGGATCGACAGCTCAGGACGCGATGTGCTTGCCCGCATTCTCTATGGATTGCGCACCTCTTTAACCTTTGGCTTTCTTCTGGTCATCCTCGCCATGTTTCTAGGCACCGCTCTGGGCGCCATTCAGGGGTATTTCGGGAATCATGTGGATATGCTTGGGCAGCGCTTCACTGAGATATGGAGTGCCCTGCCCTTTCTCTATGTGATGATTCTGCTGGGCGCTGTTTACGGGCGCGGCTTCATGTTATTGCTGATCTGTTACGCGATCTTCAACTGGATAGGGATCTCCTACTACATCCGGGCGGAATTCCTGCGGCTGCGGCATCTGCCGTTTGTCGAGGCCGCCCGATCTTTGGGACTCCCGCACCGCACCATTATCTTCCGCCACATCCTGCCCAACTCCCTCACCCCCCTCATCACCTTTTTTCCCTTCAATCTGGTCGGGGCCATCGGCTCACTGGCCGCGCTGGATTATCTGGGCTTCGGCTTGCCGCCCCCCACGCCCAGCTGGGGCGAATTGCTGCAACAGGCCCAGCAATTCAGATGGGCCTGGTGGCTGATCCTCTATCCGGCCCTCGCCCTGTTTATCGTCATGCTGCTTGGGGTTTTTGTGGGAGAAGGCATCCGGAATGTCTATGATCCCAGACCGAAAACCAAATTTGAATAATGAGTACCTTACTGGATATACAAAATCTGAGCGTGGCATTCGACACGGATGAAGGCACCCTCACGGCGGCGGAAAACGTATCGTTTTCTATCGGGCAGGGGGAAGTCGTCGGTCTGGTCGGCGAATCCGGCTGCGGGAAATCAGTAACCGCTCTGAGCCTGCTCCGCTTGATCCCCATGCCGCCAGGGCGGATCCTGTCGGGCAAAGTCTTATTTGAAGGGCGTGATCTCCTGCGCCTGCCTGCCTCCGAACTGCAAACCATCCGGGGCCGACGAATCAGCGTGATCTTCCAGGAACCCCAGGCCGCCCTCTCCCCCCTTCATACGATCGGCGCTCAACTGATTGAAACTCTCCAACTCCATCTGAATATTGATCATCAATCCGCTAAAAACATCTCTCTGGATTGGCTTAGAAAAGTTGGCCTTCCTGATCCCGAGGAACGGATGCGTGCTTATCCCTATCAGCTCTCCGGGGGCATGCTCCAGCGCGTCATGATTGCCATGGCCCTGATGCTGGAGCCTTCACTCATTATTGCGGACGAACCGACTACCGCCCTGGATGTCACCATCCAGGCCCAGATACTGGACCTCCTTCTGGAAATGAAAAGTAAGGACACGTCCCTGCTGATTATCACCCATGATCTAGGGGTGGTTTGGGAGATGTGTGACCGGATATTAGTCATGTATGCGGCCAAAATTGTAGAGGAAGGCCCGCGTCACGATCTATTCAAAAATCCAGCCCATCCCTATACTCAGGCACTCCTCGAATCCGTCATCAGCCTGACAAGTCGTTCAGAACGATTATCATCTATTGAGGGGCAAGTCCCCTCCCCGCTCGCCTATCCGGCAGGTTGCCGTTTTGCAGACCGCTGCAAATATGCTTTCCCCCGCTGCCGCCAGGAACTCCCCCCACTCTATAATGTGACCCCCAACCACCGTTCCGCCTGCTTCCTCTCTGAAACTTCAGATCTCAAATCTCAAATCTCAAAATAACCATGCCCCCGCTACTCCAAATTCAAGATCTCAAGACATGGTTCCCGATCAGGAGCGGAGTGTTCTCCCGCACCATCGGGCATATCCATGCCGTGGATGGAGTGTCGTTGACAATTGAATCAGGCGAGACCGTGGGCCTGGTGGGAGAATCAGGCTGCGGCAAAACGACCCTGGGCCGGACAGTGATGGGATTGGAGCCCAAAAAGTCCGGCACCATCCATTTAGGAGGCACCTCGCTCTGGCCCTCCCGGCATCAGGACAGCATGCCCCTCCGCCGCCGGATCCAAATGGTTTTTCAGGATCCCTATTCCTCCCTGAACCCGCGCATGACCATTCAGGAGATTATTACGGAAGGCCTGCTCCAACAGAAACTGATCCGCCCTCGTGACCGCGAAACAGCAGCTGTACGGCTGCTCCATGAGGTGGGGATGGAACCTAGCGGACTGCATCGCTATCCCCATGAGTTTTCAGGCGGACAACGGCAACGTATCAGTATTGCCCGCGCCATCGCGGTACGCCCTGAACTTGTGATCTGCGATGAGGCCGTCAGCGCCCTCGACGTCTCTGTCCGCGCTCAGGTTTTAAATCTACTGAAAGATCTACGCACCTCCCACAACCTTGCCTACCTGTTCATTTCCCATGATCTAGGGGTGATCCGGCACATTGCCGATCGGGTGGTGGTCATGTATCTGGGCGTGGTAGTCGAAACCGGCCCGGCATCCGAGGTTCTTGATCACCCTGCACACCCCTATTCACGCGCGCTCATTTCGGCTGTGCCGGTCCCGCTGGGAGACAAGAGAAAGAGAACCATTCTCCGGGGGGATATTCCTTCATCCACAAACCCGCCATCCGGCTGTCGTTTCCACACCCGCTGTCCCTATGCCATGGAAGCCTGCAAAACGGCGCCCCCTCCACTTGAGCCACTCACCGCAGATTCCGCCCGTTTGGTGGCTTGCATCAGGAAATACGAGCCGCATTTTTCAATACCCGCTCAACCATTAGGCCTTCCGACGAGAGTTTTGATGACGATTTAATATTACACTCCTGCCTGATTTTTAAGGCGGACTCATCCGAAAAAAGGGACATTATGCGGACATTACAAAATCAGGAAATGCGTTTCAGCAACGCCGCATACGCGCCATCTGTCCCGTCAGTGGGTGGAAACAGTTTTTTCTCACGGACCAGTTCAAAGTTCGGATTATCCTTTACCCACCCGGCAACCAGCGCCTCGTCTTCCTCAGTCTCCAAACTGCACGTGCTGTAAACCAGGCGTCCGCCAATACGTAAACGGGTGGCGGCCCCATCCAGAATCGCCCGTTGAGTTGCACAGACTGAGCCCAATCGATCTGTGGCAAAACGCCAGCGGGCATCAGCACGCCGCTGCAACACCCCCGTATTCATGCAAGGCACGTCCAGCAGAATCCCGTCAAAAACCAGGCCCGACAGTGCGGGCACCCCCTCGCCGCCCGGTTTGCAAGACGTCATATCTCCCTCAATGACCCGCACGCCACTGAACCCCATGCGTGTCAGATTTTCGTGAAGGTAACCCATCCGGTCGGCATGAATATCCATGGCTGTAAGCGTCCCGCCCCCACCCATCGCCTCGGCCATTGCCACCGTTTTCCCGCCCGGTGCAGCACAGGCATCCAGAATCCGTTCCTGCGGTTTAGGCGCCAGCATCTCCACCGCCATAATCGTGGAGGGATCCTGGACCATAAACCAGCCATCCTCAAAACCCGGCAGGTCTTCGACACTGACGCCCCGCCCCAAGGTACAGAACCGTGAGGGATCCATGGGATGCGGCTCCACTTTCATGCCCGCGGTCATCACGCGATCCCGGAAATCAGCCATCTGAATCCGCGTCGTATTAATCCGGAGAATAACCGCAGCACGCTGATTATTCCAGTTACACAAGGCATCTGTCTGACTATTCCCATAGGTGGCAATCCAGCGTTTGACCAGGATCTCAGGATGGGACAGGCGAATACCGGAGGGCTGTTGGTTTAAAGCCGTTATCACTTCAGCCTTTTCACGCAAAACACGCCTCAATACCGCATTGGTGAAATTGGCTTCCGTCTGGGATGACACGGCTTTCACAGCGGCGACCGTCTCGTTGACTGCCGCATAAGACTCCACTGAATCCATGTGCAAAATCTGATACAGGCCGACCATCATATGAGCGCGCAGTGGAATCGCCGGCATTTGCTTCATGCACTGCTTCAACACCCATTCCAACTCACGCTTCCACTTGACGGTGCCGTAGACAACCTCCATCACAAAGCCGCGATCTGCACGCACCCGATTCATCATCCGATCCGGGAAATCCCCGGTCTCCATCCATCGGGCAATCATATCCGCTGCCACCGCACGGGAGTTATTTTGCAACGCCATCTTCATTTTATTATTCCTTCTTCAAACTTCTCAATCTTAACTGCCCGCAGGCCGCATCAATGGCCCCGCCTTTGGAGACCCGATAGGTCGCATTGACGCCCACCTTCGCCAATTGCTCCTTAAAGATCTCGGAGGTTCCGTCTAGTGGCGGTAAACCTTCGTACCCGTCAACTGGACTTAAGGGGATCAGATTCACGCGGCTCGGAAGAGTTTTTAGGAGTTTGGCCAACTCGACGGCATGCGCGTGGGTGTCGTTGACCCCGCGGATCAACGTATATTCAAAAGTTACAATCCGCCCCGTCGCCTCGGTATGCCGGGCACAGGCCTCGATCAACTCCTCAATTGGGTAACGTTTGTTCACCGGCATCAGGCGGTTACGCAGTTCATTATTGGGGGCATGCAGGGACACGGAGAGCTCGATCTGTAACCCCTCGCCGCTCAAGCGCTTGATTCCCGGGACCACGCCGCTGGTACTGACGGTAATGTGCCGGATACCGATATTCAGCCCTTTGCCATCATTGATAATCCGAATGGCCTTGATTACGGCGTCGTAGTTATCAAATGGTTCACCCATTCCCATAAAAACAATATTGGTGGGCCGGTCCCCATATTCTTCCCAGGCCAGCATCAACTCCTCTACAATCTCACCCGCTTCAAGATTACGAATCCAGCCGCCTTTTCCGCTCGCACAGAATGCGCAGGCAAATTTACACCCCACCTGACTGGACACACATACCGTACGCCGCTCCCGGGCGGGGATTAAGACTTCCTCGACACATTCACCATCACGGAGGCCAACCAGAATCTTGCGTGTCCCGGTATGCTCACCGTCCTGTTGAATAGGCTTTACCGACAGCAATTCATACCGCTCAGCCAGCGCGTCACGAAGCACAGTCGGCACATTTTTCATCTCTTCCCACGTCTTCACATGCTGACGATAAAGCCAGTCCCAGACCTGTCCTGCACGATAGGCCGGCTGCCCCAGCTCTTTACACGCCGCCGTAAGCTCATCCCGAAGGAGCCCATGGATCAACGGTTTGAATTTTATACTATCATTCATGTTTCAAGTATCCCAACCTTCGTGGTCGTCGTGAGCTTCTGTCCAAATTCTTTTCCCCTCAGCCTCAATCCGCTCTTGCCCGCAGCTTCCGTCGTAACAATCCCACGATATAATGGGTTTCGTTAATGCGGCAGACGTGCGTTAGAACAAAGTATACCAAACCGGCTACCCCGATCTCAATACACAGGGCCAGCACCATGCGGGTGAAACTTTGGTCAAACCCGCCAAACCAATGTTTGAGAAGCCAGGCCGTCAGCCCGCACACCCCGGCAGAACCGCCCACCAATAACCCAAACCGAAACCAGGCACGAACCGTGCCGAAATGAACATCACGCCTCAGATAAAGCGCCAATTGCGCAAAATTCAGGATCGCGATACAGCCCGTCGTTGCGGCCAGCCCAACATGTCCTAAGTGTAAAACCTTAACCAGGATATAATTCAAAACGATACACAGGCCAATCCCCACCAAACTGACATTCAAGGGAATCCGACGCCGATCCAACGCATAGAAACAAGGGGTCAACACCTTGATGGCGGCATAGGCGGCCAAACCGATCGCATAGGCCCGCAAAGCCGACGCTGTCGACGCTGTCGACGCTGCGGAAAAGTGGCCATGTTGATAGATCACCTGAATGATTTCCGGCGCCAGTACGGCAAGTCCTACCGCCGCCGGCAGGGTTAAAAAAAGAGCCAGCCGGAGTGCTTCTTCGATCGTTTTTCCCGCCTCCGCCATTGCCCCTTTGGCATGCAACCTGGCCACCGCTGGCAGGGTCACCGTGGCAATCGCCACACCAAAGATCCCGATAGGAAACTGCATCATGCGAAACGCACAGTTAAGCCAGGACCTTGCCCCATCAATTTCCGAGGCAAACATGCCGTTGACCAATACATTCACCTGTACTGCTGCCCCCGCGATCATGCTGGGCCAGGCCAGTGCCCAGACCTGTCTTAAACGCGGGTCACGCCAATTCAACTCCCATTTGAAGCGGAAACCCAGTTTGTATAATGATGGCAACTGCATGCCCAACTGAGCCAAACCGCCCAACATCACGCCCAACGTCACCCCGTAAAGTGCCCGTTCGGAAAAAACCGGATGGCGCCAGTCAGATTGCGGATCAAACACATAGGCAAGCAAGACACTACTGATCACCGATACCAGGTTGAATACCGTCGAGGCGGAGGCGGGAAGCCCGAAAATAAACCGGGCATTCAGAATACCCATCACCACTGACGCCAGTGACACCAACATGATAAAGGGAAACAGAATCCGCGTCAGCCTGATGGTCAGCTCAAACTTACCCGGCACCTGATGAAAACCGAAGTTCGTGATCTGCACCAATAGCGGACTGGCGATAATGCCAACAATACAAATCACACCCATGAGCACGATCAAGGCACTGAAAAGCAAACTGGCCAGATGCCAGGCAGGCTGTTCCCCCTCCTTATGAAGCGTCTTGGTAAATACCGTGGTGAAGGCCGTGGATAAAGCTCCCTCTGCGAACAAATCACGCAGCAAATTGGGAATCTGGAAGGCAGCAAGAAAGGAGTCCAGACACTTTCCTGCATTGAACATTCCGGCAATCACGACCTCCCGGACGAGCCCCAAAATACGGGACCCCATCACGGCAAGACCAACAATTCCAGCAGCTTTTCGGCGATCAGTCATAGGCGGCCATTAAACAGGCCGAGCCCCCACCCCGTCAAGGGAGGAAGGTGAAAAATCAAGAATACAGAATTCACAACAATTCGTCGGCACACGACGCGCCTGCCAACGGATCAATGCCACGACTGTTCCGCTACTTGATGTCGGCGTGGTAACTCTGCAGTGACCGCACCTGGTAGTCGCCCTTAAGTCGGGCCGCAATGCCCTCCGCCGCCGCCACCGCGGCCGCAACGGTCGTGATATAGGGAATTTTGAGCCTGATGGCCGCTTTGCGGATATACGAATCGTCGACCGCGCTTAACTTCCCGGCAGGCGTGTTGATCACCAGTTGGATGGCGCGGTTCGTGACCATATCCGCAATGCTGGGCCGTCCTTCATGCACCTTCAGCACCAGTTCTGATTTCACCCCGTTCTCCGCTAGAAACGCCTGCGTCCCTTTTGTCGCCAGAAGGCTGAACCCCATTTGGGCAAACTTCCTGGCGGCGGCAACCAAAGCCGGATTTCGATCCTTTACGCAGACCGTCAACAGCACGGATCCCGAAGTGGGCAGCGTTGCCTTAGCCGCATCCTGCGCCTTATAGAACGCCATACCAAAGGAGTCCGCCATTCCCAGCACCTCGCCAGTCGAACGCATCTCAGGACCCAACACTGGATCCACCTCGGGGAACATGGAGAACGGGAAGACCGATTCCTTCACGCCGCAATGCGGGATGAAGCGATCCTTGAGATCGAAGTCTTTCAAATTCCGGCCCAACATGATTTCTGTGGCAATCCGTGCCATCGACATGCCACACACCTTGGAGACGATCGGAACGGTGCGAGAGGCGCGCGGGTTGGCTTCCAGCACATAAACCGTGTCCCTGTAAATGGCAAACTGTACATTCATGAGGCCAACGACCTTCATGGTCTTTGCGATCTCGCGCGTGTACTCCTTGATGGTGTCGATATGTTTCTGCGGAATCGTTCTTGGCGGAATCACGCAGGCGGAATCCCCCGAGTGAATACCGGCTTCCTCGATATGCTCCATCACGGCAGGCACATAGGCATCCGTACCATCGGCGATGGCATCCGCCTCCGCCTCCAGCGCGTTGTCGAGGTATTTATCGATCAGGATCGGGCGATCCGGGGTCACCCCCACTGCCGCCGCGAAGTAATTCGTCAACATCGCCTCGTCGTAGACGATCTCCATGCCCCGCCCACCCAGCACAAACGATGGACGCACCATAAGCGGATACCCGATCCGCGCAGCGATCTCAAAGGCCTGTTCGATCGTCACCGCCATGCCGCTTTCGGCCATTGGAATTCCCATCTTGTCCATGAGCTTCCTGAACAGATCCCGATCCTCCGCCAAATCAATGGTCCCAGTGGTCGTTCCCAGAATCTTCACTCCCGCGGCCTCGATGTCCTTCGCCAAGTTAAGCGGCGTCTGCCCGCCAAACTGACAGATCACACCAACCGGTTTTTCCTTGTTGTAGATCTGGAGGACATCCTCGACCGTGACCGGCTCGAAGTAAAGTTTGTTCGAAGTGTCGTAGTCGGTGGAGACGGTCTCCGGGTTGCAGTTGACCATGACGCTTTCGTAGCCCATATCGCGCAACGCAAAAGCGGCATGAACACAGCAGTAGTCAAACTCAATTCCCTGCCCGATCCGGTTCGGGCCACCACCCAGAATCATGACTTTCTTCGGATTGGTGGTAGCCGTGGAAGCGTCCGGCGCATTGTAGGTCGAGTAGTAGTAACCGGCTTTCTCCACGCCACTGACCTTCACCTCGTGCCAGCCTTCCACAATCCCGGCCTTCGTTCGCTGCTCACGGATCGCCTTTTCAGGGACGCCTAGGATTTGGGCCAGATACTTATCCGCAAAACCGTCCTTTTTCGCCCGCATGAGCAGAGTGTCGGGCAGAGCCTTGCCTTTGAATGCCAGAACCTCCTCCTCCAGCTTTACGAGTTCCCGCATCTGCTCGATGAAATACGGCTTGATGTGGGTACGGCGGAACAGATCCTGTGTATCGGCCCCCTTCCTGAGCGCCTCATACATGAGGAACTGCCGTTCACTCGTGGCCTCATTCAGACGCGCCATCAGTTCGTCCAGCGACAACCGATTGAAGTCCTTGGCAAAACCAAGACCGTGCCGGCCGTTCTCGAGCGACCGGATCGCCTTTTGGAAAGATTCTTTATAATTCTTCCCGATGCTCATCACTTCGCCCACGGCGCGCATCTGGGTGCCAAGCTTATCCTGCACCCCTTTGAACTTCTCGAACGCCCAGCGGCAGAACTTGATGACCACGTAATCACCGGACGGCGTATAGCGATCCAACGTACCATCCCGCCAGTAAGACATTTCGCTCATAGTCATACCGCCCGCCAGTTTTGCAGATACCAGCGCGATAGGGAACCCCGTCGCCTTCGATGCGAGTGCGGATGACCGAGAGGTTCGGGGGTTGATCTCAATGACAACGATACGCCCGGTTTTCGGGTTGTGTGCGAATTGCACATTTGTACCCCCGATGACCCCAATCGACTCCACAATCTTATACGAGTATTCCTGCAACCTCTTCTGCACCTTCGTGTCGATCGTCAGCATCGGAGCCGCACAATAAGAGTCGCCCGTATGGACCCCCATGGCGTCGATGTTCTCGATGAAACAGACGGTAATGAGCTTGTTGTCCGCATCCCGAACCACCTCCAACTCGAGTTCCTCCCAGCCCAGGACGGATTCCTCGACCAGGATCTGCCCGACAGGACTGGCAGAGATCCCCCGGGCCGCGACGGTTCTCAGTTCGTCCACGTTATAAACCAAGCCGCCGCCCGTTCCCCCCATCGTGTAGGCGGGCCGGATCACGACGGGATAGCCCAAGCCAACGGCCGCCCGTTCCGCATCCTCAACTTTGTAGACCGCTTCGCTCTTCGGCATATCGATTCCGAGCTCATTCATGGCGTTTTTGAAGGCAATCCGATCCTCACCCCGTTCGATGGCATCAAGCTTTACGCCGATAACCTGCACGTTGTACTTGTCGAGCACACCCGCCTTGGCGAGATCGGAAGACAGATTGAGGCCGGTCTGACCGCCAAGATTCGGCAGGAGCGCATCCGGCCGTTCCTTGGCAATGATCTTCTCCAGGGCCTCAATGTTCAGCGGCTCGATATAGGTCGCATCGGCCATCCCTGGGTCAGTCATAATCGTGGCCGGGTTCGAATTCACCAGCACGATTTTGTAGCCGAGGGCACGCAGGGCCTTGCAGGCCTGGGTTCCAGAATAGTCAAACTCACAAGCCTGCCCGATCACGATGGGACCCGAACCGATGATCAATACCTTGTTGATTCCTGCCAACTTCTTCATGAACGTCATCCTTTCGTCACTGGTTTTACGTAAAAAGTTCCTTACCCGAAAAATTCGGCTCACTGGTGAGATTCACACCCAACTGCCGAAGTCCCTTCTCATCACCAGCGGCCGGCATATGAGTCAGATGCATCTCGCAGCCTCTCAAATGGCAGAGTTGCTGCAGAACCGCCAGGGCGGTCGGATTATGGGTGGCACTGATAGCCAGGGCAATCAGGGTTTCGTCGAGGCTGAGGCTCACCGTCCGGGAACCCAGGACCTCATGCTTCATCCGACTGATCGACTCGATGACGTTCTCGGAAATGAGGTGGATCGGATCAGGTACCCCGGCGAGTTTTTTCACCGCGTTAAGCACAACGCTCGAGGAGGCATGCATCAACGGTGAATTCTTGCCCGTGACGATTGTGCCATCCTCAAGTTCCAGTGCCGCACCGCAGTAAACACCCTTGTTCCCCTTACCCTTCTGTTCGGCATCCCAAGCCGCCTCACGCGCCGGAAGAACCGTTGTCCGCCGTTCGGGAACCAGATCCGACTCCCGCATAATCTTCTCAATAATGGCAAGGGACTCTTTGTCGGCCACCCCCATGGCGAACTCGCAGTGGCACCGGAAATACCGGCGGATAATTTCCTGAAGGGAGGCTTCCCTGACCACTACGTCATCAGAAATCGCAAAGCCAGCCCGGTTGACACCCATGTCCGTTGGTGAGCGGTAACCGGCCCCCACCTCCGAAATCTTCTCGAGGATCCGCTTCAGCAGCGGAAAAGCCTCCACGTCCCGATTGTAATTGATGCTTACCTGATTATAGGCCTCCAAATGGAACGGATCCACCATGTTGAAATCGGCCAGATCCACCGTGGCCGCCTCGTAGGCAATGTTGACCGGATGCCTGAGCGGGAGGCTCCAGATGGGGAATGTCTCGAATTTTGCATAGCCGCAGGAGATGCCGTGCTTATGCTCATGATACAGTTGGTTCAGACAAGTGGCCAGCTTGCCACTCCCGGGTCCGGGAGCGGTGACCACGACGATCGGCTTGGTCGTCTCGATATACGCATTGGAGCCATACCCCCGGTCGCTGACGATCCCGTCGATATCCGTCGGATAGCCCTTGATCGCGTGATGCGTATACACCTTGATGCCACGCCGCTCGAGTCGGGTAATGAATTGCGTCGTCGCAGGCTGGTTATCGAAGCGGGTAATCACAACCCCGGCCACGTCCAGTTTCCACTCACGCAAATCGTCGATAAGTTTGAGAATGTCGACGTCATAGGTGATACCAAAATCCGCACGCATTTTCTTACGCTCGATATCCCCGGCGTGGATGCAGATGATGATGTCAACTTTGTCCCGGAGCTTTTGAAGAAGGCGCATCTTTACGTTCGGGTCAAAGCCCGGCAGGATCCGGGCCGCGTGCATATCAAACAGGAGTTTGCCGCCGAACTCGAGGTAGAGTTTGTTGCCGAACTGTGCGGCCCGCTCAATGATGGCCTTCGACTGTTCTTCCAGATACTTCTCGTTATCGAACCCAAGTGCCTTCATGAAGTCTCCCGCTTAAAGCATTGTTGCGCAGGCGACACCTTAAGCTGGAAAGAGGCGAAATGTAAACGGCTTTTTAGTTAATGCTGCTCACGACCGGCAGGCGCCATACAACACACTTACCTCCTGTTATATTAATCACCATGAAACGAGCACTCATAACTGGAATCACGGGGCAGGATGGATCTTATCTGGCGGAATTGCTTCTAGCCAAAGGCTACAAGGTTCATGGAGTCATCCGGCGTTCGTCCTCTTTCCACACGGGACGCATTGATCATCTCTACTGCGATCCACACATTGCCGAATCACGCCTGTCGCTGCATTACGGCAATTTGGCCGATCCGGTTCAAATGGTGCAATTGGTTTGTGCTTGTGCTAAAGCTTATGCCTATTGGTTAACAGTGAATTACCGGGATGCTTATAAATTGCATGACAGCAATGGCATTCTGTTCAATCACGAATCACCCCGGCGCGGGGAAATCTTTGTCACCCGCAAAATCACCCGAGCCGCCACGCGCATCAAAGTGGGCCTGCAAAACAGTCTCTTTCTTGGGAATCTGGAAGCACAACGCGACTGGGGATATGCCGGTGACTACGTGGACGCAAATAGACCCGCCCAAGTATGTCCTTGGCACGGTTCTCTTTGTCGCCAAGACCGATGGTGCCGATAAGATCAATAAGTTCACCAAGACGGTGCTTATCAAGTCCGGGACGGGCAAAGTCCTTGGGGAGGACGCCTTTAAGGCGGAGATTGTCACGTTCAATGGCAACCATGGCATCATCCACGATTTTGCCGATAGTGGACTGTTTAGCGCTATTCTGAAGATAGGTCCAACGCGCAGCAGGCGGAACCCAAAAAACGTTTTCGGCTTTGTATTCGTCCTGGTCTTCGGGATTGGCACCGGCGTATTCGCCCTTACCCGCGACCAGTTTGGCGTGGTGTTCCTCAAAAGTGTCGGAGATGTATTTGAGGAAAACGAGACCAAGGACGACATAGCCTGCCGACTACTGCCAACTGCAAACTGCTCACTGGCAACTTTACACTCTACGCCGTTTTACGGCGGGGTGACTTTGCTGTCCCGCTCAAGTTCGGATACTTAATCTTGGGGGCATGCCGATGGAATTCCTGGATACTGCAGACTTCCATGCGCTTGGCATCCCGCATCGCCTCAATGCCCGCCAAAGCCGCCCGGAACCCATGGATGGTCGTCGTGATCGGAATCCCGCGAATAACGGCGTGGGAGCGCATCTTGACCTCGTCGATCCGGGGACTAGGCCCGCTGGTCGGCGTGTTGACGATCCAGCTCACCTGCTTTTCCTCAATCAGATCAATGACATTCGGACGGCCATCGGCAATCCTGAATAATGCCATACTCTTGATATTGTTTTGGCGCAACAAGGTGCTCGTACCCGCCGTAGCATAAATCGAGAACCCAAGCTCTACCAAACGCTTAGCCAGAGGTAACAGCGCATCCTTGTCCTCATCGCGAACGCTCAGGAATACATTCCCCTGGGCCGGCATCGGATTCCCCGCCGCCAACTGGCTCTTCAGGAACGCCATCCCACCGCTGGTATCAATCCCCATGACTTCGCCGGTAGACTTCATCTCAGGTGTCAAAATGACATCCACTCCCGGGAATCGGGCAAAGGGAAATACGGCTTCCTTGACGGAGAAGTGTTTCGGAATAATTTCCTTGGTAAAACCCATGTCTTTCAGCTTAAACCCGGCCATGGCGAGTGAGGCCACTTTGGCTAGCGCCACCCCAATGGCCTTACTGACAAACGGAACGGTCCGGGAAGCGCGCGGATTGACTTCCAGCACATAGACATGACCATCCTTGATGGCGTACTGGACATTCATCAAACCACATACATTGAGTTCCTTCGCCATCAGAAGGGTACAGCGCCGAATCTCAGTCTTCACCTCTTCGGTCAGGGTCGGAGGAGGAATGGTGCAAGCGCTGTCACCCGAATGAATCCCCGCCAGCTCGACGTGCTCCATGATGGAGCCAATAACGGAAGTGTCGCCATCGGATAGGCAATCCACATCGACCTCAACCGCATTCTCAAGATAACGATCCACGAGCACCGGTCGTGTGGCGGAAACTTCAGCCGCTTCGGCCATATATTTCCGCAACATCTCAACATTATAGACAATCACCATCGCGCGACCACCCAGTACAAACGAGGGACGCATTAAGACCGGAAACCCAATTCGCTCGGCAATGACCTCGGCCTGTTCCACGGTCGTGGCCATACCATTCTCCGGCTGCTTCAGCTTAAGCTTCCGGAGCATGGCCGCAAACAAATCGCGATCTTCCGCGATTTCAATGCTGGAAGGCTTGGTGCCAATGATATTCACCCCATTGGCCTCAAGATCCTTGGCCAGATTCAGCGGGGTCTGTCCCCCGAATTGAACAATGACACCCCAACAATTCTCACGCTCATAAATGTGTAGAACGTCTTCCAGTGTGAGCGGTTCAAAATAGAGCCGATCGCTGGTGTCATAGTCGGTTGACACCGTCTCGGGATTACTATTGACCATGATGATTTCAAACCCGGCCTCATGAAGGGCAAAGGCGGCATGCACGCAGCAGTAATCGAACTCAATCCCCTGCCCGATCCGGTTCGGGCCACCGCCCAGAATCATGACTTTCTTTTTATCTGACGGCCGGCTCTCATCCACCTCACCGTAGGTCGAATAGAAATAAGGAGTGAACGCGGTAAACTCAGCCGCACAGGTATCCACAAGGCTGTAGACGGGCAGCAGTTTCTGCTCCTTGCGGGCGGAACGTACATCCCCTTCTTTGCACCCTAGCAGAAACGCAATCTGCCGATCCGAATAACCCATCTCCTTGATCTGACGAAACAGGGCGGGATCTTTCTGCAAGCCTGGCAGAGTTTTGGCAGACTTGATCTCACCCTCATAGGCCACCAATTCTTCCAAATGACGCAGGAACCAGGGATCAATCCCGGTAAGTTTCTGAATCTTCTCGACCGTCCAGCCTCGTGTGAAAGCGGCATGAACGATAAAAATCCGCATGGCATTGGGGCGAACCAACTCGGCGGCCATCACCTCATCCGTCAGGGCTTCAAAGGCGGCGCCTTTGCCATCGGCACCGAAACCGGCGCGCCCGATTTCAAGGGAGCGGCAGGCCTTCTGGAAAGACTGCTTGAAGGTCTTGCCGATGCTCATGGCTTCACCCACGGACTTCATCTGAGTGCCCAGGGTACTATTCACGCCGGGGAATTTCTCGAAGGCAAACCGCGGCATCTTGGTTACCACGTAGTCGATGGACGGCTCAAAACATGCGGGAGTCTCACGCGTGATATCGTTACGCAATTCATCCAGGGTATAGCCCACCGCCAGCTTGGCGGCGATTTTGGCAATGGGGAATCCGGTGGCCTTGGAGGCCAGTGCGCTTGAACGCGATACACGGGGATTCATCTCGATAATGATCATGCGGCCATTGGCCGGGTTGAGTGCCCACTGCACATTGGAGCCCCCGGTATCAACCCCGATTTCACGCATCACGGCAATCGAGCCATCGCGCATGATCTGGTATTCCCGATCTGTCAGAGTCTGGGCTGGCGCCACCGTAATGCTGTCGCCCGTGTGAACCCCCATGGGATCAAGATTCTCGATAGAACAGATGATGACGACGTTGTCCTTATTGTCGCGCATCACCTCCAACTCGAATTCCTTCCACCCTTCAATAGACTCCTCAACCAGTACTTCTGTCGTCGGGCTATAGAACAGTCCCCGCTGGACAATCTCTTCAAACTCCTGTTCATTACGGGCAATCCCACCGCCGGTTCCGCCCATGGTAAACCCGGGTCGAATCACAACAGGAAAACGACCGATTTCATTCTGAACCGTCCAGGCTTCCTCGAGTGAATGCGCCGACCCGCTCTGCGGTAGATCCAACCCGATCTTCTGCATGGCGGCCTTGAATAAAGCCCTGTCTTCAGCTTTACGGATCACCTCCGCCTTAGCCCCGATCATCTCCACGCCATAGCGTTTCAGAATGCCACGGTCATGCAATTCAATTCCCAAATTCAGCGCGGTCTGCCCCCCCAGTGTGGGCAGCAACGCATCAGGACGCTCCCGCCGGATAATTTCCTCAAGAATTGCGGCCGTCAGAGGTTCTATGTAGGTCCGATCGGCGAACTCCGGATCGGTCATGATCGTGGCGGGATTGCTATTCACCAGCACGACCTCGTATCCCTCTTCTTTCAGGGATTTGCAGGCTTGCACACCTGAATAGTCAAACTCGCAGGCCTGTCCGATGATAATCGGACCGGAGCCGATAAGCATAATCTTCTTAATGTCGGTTCTTTTAGGCATAAACGTAATAACTTAATCTGAATGTTGAACTAATCGGGTTAAACTTTTTTTGGTTTCCTGCATTCCTGCTTTCCCCTGCTCGTCAGGGCCGCTGCAATGAAATCACGGAAAAGTGGGTGCGGTTGCGTCGGGGTAGATTGAAATTCGGGATGGAACTGACACGCCACAAACCACGGATGGTTTTTCAGTTCGATAATTTCAACCAGGTTTCGCCCGGGGCACATCCCGGAAAAAACCAACCCCTGCTTGGTCAACTGCTCAAGGTATTTGTTGTTAAACTCATAGCGATGGCGATGCCGTTCCATAATGTCAACCTGTCCGTAGGACTGCCAGGCTTTGGTGCCCTCGGTAATCCGGCAGGGATAGGCGCCCAACCGCATGGTTCCGCCCTTTTCGGTCACTTTCTTCTGTTCCACCATCATGTCAATCACAGGATAAGCGGTTTCGGGATTGAATTCGGTACTGTTGGCGTTCTTTAAGCCGCACACATTCCTGGCGAATTCGATGGTCGCACATTGCATCCCCAGACAAATACCGAAGAAAGGAATGTTATGGGTGCGCGCATATTCGACCGCCTTGATCTTGCCTTCGATCCCCCGATCGCCAAATCCACCGGGAACCAGCACGCCCACCACGCCTTTAAGCAGGGCTTCGGCGCCAGACGTCTCAATATCTTCCGACTCCACCATCCGGACTTCCACCTTGACGTTGCTGGCAATACCGCCATGAGCAAGAGACTCATAGATGCTCTTGTAGGCGTCCTTCAAGCTGATGTATTTTCCCACCACGGCAATTTCAAGGGTGCCATTGGCCGGCTCAATCAACTTGCGGACCATATCTTTCCAGTCATCCAAATTCAGCTGGTTGACATGCATGCCCAGCATCTCAAGGATATACACATCGACATCCTGCCGGGCCAACTCAATAGGCACTTCATAAATCGAGTGCTCCACATCCTTTTCCTCAATCACCTTATTGAGATCCACATCACAAAACAGAGCGAGTTTGGCCTTGTGCTCGTCGTTCATCGGGTGCTCACACCGGCAGATCAGAATATCCGGAATGATCCCGATCGTTCGAAGGATACCCACCGACTGTTGGGAGGGTTTGGTTTTCATCTCGCCCGCGGCCTTAATATACGGCACCAGCGTCAAATGGATAAAGAGTCCATTCTGGCGCCCGATCTCATGCCGGAACTGGCGGATCGCCTCCAGGAACGGCAACGACTCGATATCCCCTGCGGTACCGCCGATCTCCGTAATGACGATATCCACATCTTCCGCATCCAGGGAACGGATTGCCGCCTTGATTTCATCAGTAATATGAGGAATCACCTGGACAGTTTTTCCCAGATAGCCCCCTTCCCGTTCACGGCGAATGACCGATTGATAAATGCTGCCGGACGTATAATTACTGTTCCGGTTACAAATCACTTCACCAAACCGTTCATAGTGGCCCAGATCCAGATCGGTCTCGGCGCCATCCACGGTCACATAGACCTCACCATGCTGGTAAGGCGACATGGTGCCGGGATCCACATTCAAGTAGGGATCAAGTTTCTGCATCTTGACCCGGTAGCCACGGCGTTTAAGAAGCAGCGCCAGCGAGGCAGCGGTCAGCCCTTTTCCGAGAGACGACACCACGCCACCGGTGACAAAAATATGTCGGGTTGGTCCATTTCGTGTAGCCATAATCAACTCTTTCAGCGTTGCCCTTTTGAATCCAGATTGAGCAACATACTACTGCTCTCCAAAGCTTCCTTACCCTGCATGCGACTGATATCCATGGGATACTTCCCGGAGAAACAGGCATTGCAATAATCCGATGAATTCGGGAAGGGCGATAACAGCCCTTCCAAGCTGAGATAACCGAGTGTATCCGCACCCGTGTAGGCGCAAACTTCCTCAATGGTATTTCCCGCCGCAATCAATTCCGCTTTAGTGGCGAAATCAATCCCGAAAAAACAGGGATTGATGGTGGGGGGACATGAAATACGCAGATGGATCTCCTTCGCACCGGCCTCGCGAAGTGCCATGACACGTCGACGCGCGGTGGTCCCTCGAATGATGGAATCATCCACCACAATCACCCGCTTGCCTCGCACTACATCCGCCACGACCGCCAGTTTCATATCCACACTCCGGGCGCGCTGATCCGAATCCGGCATGATGAAGGTTCTGCCCACATAATGATTACGCATAAAGCCGAAATCAAGAGGGATCCCGCTCTGTCGCGAATATCCGAGCGCCGCCGAATTACCACTATCCGGCACCGCGGTAACCAAATCTGCCTCCACGGGATGTTCCTGAGCCAGACGCATTCCCAACTTCAACCGTACCGAGTGAACGCTCTGCCCAAAGACCGTGCTGTCAGGGCGGGCAAAATATACATGTTCAAAGACACATTGGGAAAACTGTTTCTGTTCCTTTTCCGCAAACCAGGTGCTGCGAAGCCCGGATGCATCCACGATCACCAGTTCGCCGGGCTCAACATCCCGGATATATTCAGCCCCAACCTGGACGAGCGCACAAGTCTCGCTAGCGAACACATACCCATTGCCAAGTTTACCGATGGAAAGAGGCTTGAATCCCAACGGGTCACGTGCCGCCATGATGCAATCCTTGGTCATCAGAAGAAACGCAAAGGCCCCCTTGAGTTCCGCCAGGGCGCGAGCCACGCGGCGGGGGCGGTTCCGGTACATGGGATCCGCCAGAAGATGAATCAGAACTTCGCTATCCGTACTGGTCTGGAAAATAGCACCCGATTCCTGGTACATATGCCGGAGTGCCCTGGCATTGACAAGGTTGCCATTATGCGCAATTGCCCAGATGCCATCCACGGTCTCGGCAACTAAAGGTTGAACATTTTGAACGCGGTTGGAACCAGTGGTCGAATAACGAACATGCCCGATACCAAGATGGCCTGCGATTCCTCGCAGAACCTCGGTATTAAACACATCGTTTACCTGACCAATGCCTTTTGAAGACTTAACCTGACTGCCATCTGAAACCACAATTCCGGCGCCTTCCTGGCCCCGATGTTGCAAAGAAAACAGTCCGGCATGAATTAACAACGCGACGTCCGGAATACCGAAAACGCCAAACAGTCCGCACGATTCTTTAGGGTGATCAAAGTCTGATTCAAAATTCACGTATAATCCTCCACACGGGGCCAATGGCTTTACCGTTTCATGCGGAGGAAAGCAAGATTTTTCACTTCCGGTTGTACAATTTCGATCAGGCCTCACCGGGCATATTGCTCTGCGACTTCCATCGCAATTTCAGACCACTCCCACAAACGTTGTGGCTTGTAGCGAATGGTAGAAATGTCTTTGAGGATTAACTCCACATGGCAATCCCCGCCCGTCGCCTCCATGAATTGCACCAAATCCGCCCGCGCCCGATCCGGATGCCAGTTATCCTCGGCAAGAATCGCCGGATTCGGCTTGCGGCTCAACACATACTTATCGCCAAAGGACGCAACCGCACGCTCATTATTGCACCAGGGGCTTATCGACACCTTGCGCAGATTGGGGATGCGTTTCAGAATCTCGGCCTTCCCGTCCAGCGGCTCGCAACAGCCGTAGTAGGTCAAACCCCAACGCTTGAGCCAGCGCAAATCATGTCGAATCGCGAAGTCCCAATGCATTTCGGGAGATATCTCCGAGAAAATCTGGGCATTGGAACATCCCCACATATTGCTCGGCTTCACGTGTCCGGGTTGATAATCCGCTCCAGGCAGCTCAGATACATAGCCGTATCCCCCGGACCCCACACGGACGTTATTGTCCAGCGCCAACAGGTGCAGTGCTTCGTATTGATCCATCTCCACCATCCAGGCATCCACCATCCGATCCACGGCCTCATGGACCAATTCGGGGCGATCATACATATCGATCATGGCCTCCTCAACGCCCCACCACCGAATCAGGTAGTCCCAGGGGGTGAACCAAACATGAGATTGCCCGACCATTTTCACCGGCATAATCCCCTCATAGACATCGCACATGGCCTGATACCGGATCGCCGTCACCTCCTCATTGTGGGTGACGACCGGCAGTTTGATTTTATCGAGATCTTCCAACTCGCTAATCTGCTTGTGAAAATGACGAGACACCACATCACTTGAAGCGTCGGTCTTGATCACTTCCACATCCTCCTGAATACCGAAACCTGTGCTGTTGATCGCCATGGGGCAAGCCAGGTAATTATCTACAATCATATCTCCAGGAAAATGGCGCCACTGATAAATCGTCCTCCGTAACCAGCCCTCCTGCCCCCGTGCCCAGGGATGCTCCGCCAGGAGCGTGAGCTCACCATCCACATTCATCTCATTCCAGCAAACCTCATTGATCCAGACCATGGGCCGCACGGAATTCAGGTCATTGAGCTTCGTCCAAAGGTGTACCTTTTCTCGCTGAACCGGTAATGCAGCAATGACTGCAAGCTCACCAGCCAAATGGCGGAGAATATCAATATCCTGTTGTGACAAGGTGATGCCATCACCAACCGCTTTCATCATTTTATGACTGGCCTCGTTTATCATGCTTGTGACCTTTCGTAAAATTACAGATGGATTCCATCTCCACCAAGACGATAGCAAATGGCTTGTCTCACACTATAAACGATCTTGACATAAGCATGCACGATCTTATCTTTATAGATATAAGGGAGAGTGAGAATGCTCGATAATTATAAGCAGCCCCTTCCTGTACATGATGAATCAACGCCTCAACAAAGCCCGACACCTGCTCTCCAGCACCTCGCTCTCGATCAAGGAAATTGCTGAAGCCGTTGGTTATGATAATCCTCTATATTTTTCCAGGGTGTTCACAACCCAAATGAACATCACCCCGTCACGCTACCGCGCCTTGAACATTGAATCTTAAGCTGGATTAGTGTCCGCTGTGCGGACAGCCGGAACTGGGACAGGAGGCACATGCGGAAGAGGGCTCATGCTTGGGGCCTGATGAGGCCATTGAAACACTGAATCCCGAGAGCGCTTTTTTCAATTTGCCACCACACTTACCGCAGGTCTTGGGAATATCCTTGTCATTCCGAATCAGCGCTTCGATCCGACCCGCACATTTCTCGCATTCATATTCATAAATTGGCATAATACACCTCCAACAAAAAAGGCCGCAACCTTTCGGCAGCGGCCTTGTCTTGAATCTAAAAGACTCAATTAGCCCAGGATCGCATCCTTGCAAGCCTTGGCGACGCGGAACTTCACCACGCGCTTGGCCGGGATCTTGATCGTTGCGCCGGTCGCGGGATTGCGGCCCATGCGCGCCTTGCGGTTGACCAACACCAGCTTGCCCAAACCAGGAACCGTGAAACCGTTCTTGGCGTTCTTGTAAGCCAAGCCCACAAGCGTCTCAATCGCCACGCCAGCTTGCTTCTTGGTGATTTCGGTCGCTTCCGCCACGCCCGCCACGATCTGACCCTTCGTCAATGCCTTTGCCGTTGCTTTCGCCATTAGAATAACTCCTATGAGGTTTAACTATGTGGCCCAACCACTATGGTTCGGCCCCCACGAAATCGGAATATATGCATATTCCTTAGGGAATGCAATACCCCTCTGCAATATTTTTCAATGTTTTCAGGTGATTGAGAGTGAAGAAGACAGAAGGCAGTAGGCAATGAGCAGTATGCAGAAGACAGAGAATTCAGGATTCGGAATTCAGCAGTGCTTTGAAATCTTCTTCCGAAAGAATGGAAACCCCTAGAGATTGGGCTTTAGTCAATTTCGAACCCGCATCAGCACCGGCAATGAGATAATGGGTTTTCTTACTGACGCTATCCGTCACTTTTGCGCCCCGTTTGCGCAGTTCTTCCTGGGCCAACTCACGGGTATACTGCTGCAAGGCCCCGGTAATGACGACCGTCTTTTCAAAAAACGCCCCACCCGTCACAGGGGGACGTTCGGAAACATTGTTCATATTCACGCCGTCCACACGCAGTTTCTCGATCACGTCACGATTCCGCGCATTGGCAAAAAAATCAACAAGGCTTCCGGCCATCACCGGCCCCACATCAGGTACTCGCTGAATCTCATCAAGCCCGGCTGCGGCAAGGGCCTCTAAAGAACGGAAATGATCGGCGAGCTTACGGGCCGCACCGGCACCAACATGAAATATACCGAGGCTGTAGATCAGTCGCCAGAGATCCCGTTGTTTGCTTTCGGCAATCGCGGCAATCACATTGCTGGCCGATTTTTTCGCCATGCGCTCAAGGCCGGCAACCTGCTCAACGGTCAGTCTGTACAGGTCCGCTACATCACGTACCAGTTGCTGATCCACCAACTGATTCACGAGCACTTCCCCCAACCCTTCGATATCCATCCCCTGGCGTCCAGCAAAGTGCTCGATGGTCCGCTTGATCTGGGCTGAACAGGCAATGTTGTCACAACGCCATGCCACAAATTCCGGATCGCGACTGATCGCCCCTCCACAGGCGGGACATTTACCTTCAAGATGTGCCACCAGATCAAATGGCTTGGAATGAACGGGGCGCCGTTCCGGGACGACACTGATGACGGCGGGGATCACCTCTCCGGCTTTCTCAATAACCACGGTGTCCCCCACCCGGATATCCTTTCTCCGGATCTCCTCTTCGTTATGTAGTGTGGCTCGGGAGATGGTGGAACCGGCAAGTAACACCGGCTCTAATTCCGCCACCGGCGTCAATATTCCGGTCCGGCCGACTTGCACCGTAATGGCACGCAAAAGAGTTTCCGCCTGCTCATGAGAATATTTGTAGGCGATGGCAAAACGCGGGGCCTTAGCTGTCGCCCCTAAACGCGACCACTGGGCAAGATCATTCACCTTGATGACAGCCCCATCAATCTCATACGGCAAACTGTCTTCCAGCCGCTCCAACTCTCTCGAACGCTCAATCACGACCTCAATGTCGCGGCAAAGCCAGTGATTGGCTGGTGTGGGAAATCCCAATGATTTCAATAGCTCGAGCACCTTCGCCTGAGTTGGAGGGAAGGGAATCCCCTCAAGGGCTGAGATGGCATAAAACACAGCCGACAAAGGCCGCTGCGCCACAATTTTGGAATCTAATTGTTTTAAGGAACCAGCCGTGGCATTACGTGGATTCGCGAAAGGTTCCTCACCAGCCGCGCGTCGGTCGGCATTCAGCCGGCGGAAACCGTCCCGTGGCATATAAGCCTCACCACGAACCTCCAGAAAGGCGGGAACAAAAACCGTCTCAGTCAAACGCAGGGGAATGGCTCGAATCGTTCTGATATTCGCGGTGATATCATCACCGGTAGTCCCATCCCCGCGTGTGGTACCTACCGCAAGAATTCCGTTTTCATATCGGATACAGATCGAACAGCCATCAACCTTCGGTTCCAGAACATATTCAACATATTCCCCTGGCAGGAGTTTTCTCACCCGCCCATCAAAATCCCGTATCTCTTCAAAGGAATACGTATTATCCAGCGACATCATCGGTTTGAGATGACTGACGTTCTTGAATTGCTTTAGCGGCGCTCCCCCCACACGCTGGGTGGGGGAATCGCGCGTGATCAGGGTGGGAAATTTTTCTTCCAACTGCTTCAGCTCATCATAGAGCCGATCATACTCGCGATCAGAAATCTCCGGCGTTGCCTCCACATAATAGAGGGCATTGTGCCGGTTGAGTTCTGTTCGAAGAAAATCGATCCGCAATTTGGCTGAGGTTTCGCCCATAGATTCATCCCGCCACCACCTTACTTCAACGGCATTGGGGCGCAGAGGTTACCCTCTTTATCAGCCACACGGCCACAGTTGAAGCAGACAAATTTTGGTTCCTGGACAAGTTTCTTGATTTCCTCTATTTGTCCGGTGCTGGCCAGCATACACAGGTGTCCGGGATGGCCATGCTCATGTTTACAGTCTTTGCGTTTATCGATCATATTTCGGCTCCTTTTTTGGAATATATAACAAGAGTTATCTCTTTTATCACGAAGTTATTCCACCCGTCTCACTTGGATGGTCGTGGCGGAACTCTCTTCCATACCCTGACGGAAGGCCCGGGCCTTGACAATCGCTCCATACACCACTGAAACGGCCCCCGTGTAACGCTCGGAGTTCTGGTCGGGCATCCGGCCGTCAAGGGTATACCGCACCTCCGCACCCTCAGTCTCAGAATCAATGATCACCTTGACCACAGGTGCGACGACCTTGTTCGCATTATCATTCACATGGCAACCAGGCATCGGGTAGGGTCTTCCCTGTTCATAGGCACCCATATCCGGAAGCATGCCGCTATACTCATCCGTAAACTCAGGCTCTTCCTGGCCAGCATCAATACAAGGCGAACCGGCTACTAACTGAAAGTTTCGATTGGTTTCATCTACAAAACCAGGTGCGGCCCCCGTAAAATTCTTTTTCCAAACCAGTTTTGGAGGCGGCTTGCCTCCAAGCGATGCCCAGGAATCGCCCGTCATAATATTGTTCATCACACGGGTCTCGCTGCAATCCCCTTCCTGCCCTTGTTTCTCGACATCGATGCCCCCGCCATTCAGAGCGCAGGTACTATTCAGCAGGTAATTATATCGGACCACCCCGGCAAGCCTTAATGCCACCCCGGCTTGGCCCCAAATCACATTTTGCCGGAACACATAATTTTCCACAGGCCCGCTGAACCGCACCCCATCTCCCCCCAGTGCCAGATTGTCATGCAACCAGTTGTAAGACAGTACGGTTCCCTTCCCATCCCCGGTGAGCTGAATCAAACTCACATTGGTCTGCCCCGCGCCGCACCGGTAAAAATCATTATTCTCGATCCGGGCATTAAAGACGTTACTACATAACATTGCCCCACCTGAAAAGTTTACGACTGAAACGTTTCGAATTATGGGGGCCGTACCCTGAGCCAATATCCCCACTGAACGTTCAAATGGAAAATCCCGTCCTCGCACCAATGTGTTGAGCAGCCGGTTATTCACGCCGTCGGGCAACAACACAATCCCGTACCCATCACTGCCAATCACTGAGCTGTTGGCGATCTCATTTTCCCGGCCCCCCATGACAATGGCCGCACGCAATGACGTGGCGTTCGTCACCCCTGCCAGAGTGTTGGTAATGCAAACCTGGCCGCCGCCCCACCAGATATGACCGTCATCCATTCGGCAAAATCGGGCTGACATCAGATTAATTCCGCAGGCTGTGAGATTAAGCCCCTTCACTTCAATGTAAGACAACTTATGCAAATCCATACCCCAGACACGCGTTTGCAACTCAATATGGTGTCCTTCCGGGGCATCATTATGGGGAAGCCTGATATAGATGACCCTATTAAGCGCATCATACCAATAGGTGGCCCGTAACGTGAGCGCAGGGGTCAGGTCATTGATATCGAGATTGTCAGTCGCCAGAACCTCATCCACCAGCACCTGGACGACATTGGATACAGATGCCCGGTAAATGGCGCCAGTATGTTGCTGCCAGACAAAGCTTTCATCCGCCCCCCCAATGGTAACGGTTTCACCCGGAGCGGCCTGAAAACGAATCCACTTATCAGGTTTACCCGACACCGCAGGGCGAACCGTTTCGCGGTACACCCCGCGACTGATCGTGCACACATCCCCGGGCAACATAAGCTCAGCCGCCTTTTGAATCGTCCGGAAGGGCTGCATACGCGTGCCAGGACTGGAATCATTTCCGCCCTTCTCTACAAAATAATCCGTTGCAGAAACTTGAAGAGCCAGACTGCCCCCCAATACAATAATCAATAATCCCGTTAACCAATAATGTTTCATAGCAGGTAGTCCCATTCGAATGACTCCCAGATAATAGCGTGCCATTTGATCCACTCAAGCCAATAAGCATGCGCCCGGGAGGCAACTGCCCCTAAAAAATTAAAAATAATTTCTTCCTCACGGCCGATGTGGTAAAGTATTGGTAGTCAGGGGGAAGATAGAGTAATGAATAAAAGGATCCATCGCAAAGATCAAGTTGTATGCTCTTCATGGAGGAAAATCATGAAACGCGGCTTGAGTAAGATTGGGGTCAGTCCTAAAAACCAGCGGCGGTTTCATCGGTTTGACTGCATGTTTCCGATCCAGATTCACCTGGATACGCCAGGACAGATTTCCATCATTAATGCGGTGGCAAAAAATATATCTTCAGGGGGAATGCTTGTAAAATGTTCAGCTGCTCTGGATGCCCTGACGTCATGTCATGTGTCTTTTCGAGTGCCCGAATGGTTTCCCAGTGCGAATCGTACCAGTGAAGTCATGGCCCAAGCCCGAATCCTTCATGCCAGCGCAGCAAGCCTGACTTTCGGAATTGCTTTCAGTCAGCCCCTTTGATGGCTCTGATCATTGAATGCTCAATTACTGAAGAACTTCCGGAGTGCAGCGCTCATCGACCTTCTGAACACTTTTTTCGGATGGAATTCGATATAATGCTGTTTTCTGCCTTCAATTAAGGACACGTTTCCTTCGCAAGTTTCGTAACCATCTGTGATGACCTTTACATCATAGTTTCCCTGTGCAAGGTCATACGTTTTTTGATCACTTCCCGGAACAGCCGTATCAACGAAATGCCCATTCAAATACACCTTTGCCGATTCCCATCTGTCATAGGGATCAGGAATCACTGCCACCACAAGCCGTGAACTTCCGGCCTTGAGTTCATGCCTGGTCGTTGCACACGACGTAACAAGCATAAGCGCAAACATAAACCCTACTGACATTATTAATCTCTTCATGATCCATTTGCCTTTTGATTGTTGAAATTTCATTCGTAATCATTAGCATCCCATAGAAATCCTAATCGTAATCGTAATCCTTTCTGGAGGCAGTAGATTACGATTAGGATTTCCGTGGGATGCTAATGAATAATTACCCTGGTAAAGTGGCATTGGGAGCCGCTGCCACTTTCTCATTAACCTACATTGATTCCGGCTTGCTTCCAGTACGGGGTTAGATCCACGACGGTTCCAGTACGCTGGGCCTCATCGATGCCAAACACGGTAAAGGCAGCACGGAGTCCATCATCCAGTGAAGTTAGTGAAGGCGTTCCCTGTAACATAGTGCTGGCAAGACTTGCGCCGAGAATACAGTCGCCACCGCCATGCCCTCCTGAGACATCCATCCGGCAGTCCTCTAATTGGGTATCAAATCCTATGCGCTTCACTTCCAGTTGCCCGGTGCTCACATCGGCACGCAGCGTGCCCTCAGTTCCGCAAATATACATGCGGCGTTCGGGAATGCTGGTGGAGCAATTCGTGTGAAATGAGGCACGGATCCCGTTGGCGAATTGAAGAATCGCAACCTGATTATCGAGAATGTCTTTGTCGTTATTGAAAGGATTGATGATGTTTCCCTGAATTTTATCGTCATTCCACGTTGTGAAAGCCGGTTTCCCTTGAGAGGACTGGCCCAGTCGCGCCGAATGATGGGCATTGGCTGGGGTGAAAAAGTCACACCCGCCAAATGAGGCCGCCTTGATTGCCAGAGACTCCGTCATCCAGTTGACCAGATCAATATCGTGACAGCATTTCTCCAGAATGTGACTTCCCGCCCACTCAGTCTTACGACGCCAGTCAGCGTGAATGTAACCGCCATGGTTGAAGTCAAGGGTCTCATTGAATTCCATGCTCAATATGGAACCGATTTTACCTGAGCTTAGAAGCTCCTTGATCCGCCGGTAGTGGGGAGAATAACGCAGAGTGAAGCCAATGGAGAACAGTTTCCCGGAAGCGCGCCAGGCATCCCTCATGGCAAGACAGTCGCCGACAGATAGGGCCAAAGGTTTTTCACAGAAAACATTTTTTCCGGCTTCGAAGGCGGCAATCGTGTGCTGTGCATGGAAACAATTCCAGGAAGCGATCATCACCCAATCCACCGCCGGGTCACGCACCAGTTCCCGATAATCTTCATGAACCCGGGCAGTGGGATTGAAGGCGCTCTTCGTCGCAGCAATAGAATGCGGGTTGGGGTCGCAGAGCGCCACGATTTCGACCTGATCCGTTGCCTTGGTCAATTCGCCAACTACGCCCCGACTCCGTCCACCACACCCAATCAATCCAATTCCGACTTTTTTCATTGAGCAGATCCTTTATGAGATAAATTATTATTTTCCATCGCCCTCAATCATCAATATTGTTAATGTAACAATCATGATGCGTGTTGAAAATAGCAATATCGACGAAATATTTACCAAAACCGACTATGGCATAAATGAGATGAATTAAGCCTCCTGCAGGGGCGGGCAGTGAAAATTCGGTTCCAAGTGCTGTAACCGCTTTTCCACCTTGGTGGCTCGTTTCGCATTTTCGATAGGTATTGCCATTCTGTTGGTAATTGGTAATGTATTACCATGAACGCACACATCACAATGGACGAAGTTGGACGCCTGGTTTTGCCCAAGAATATCCGTGAAGCCATTGGGGTCTTTGGGGTCTTTGGGCGCATGGTGGTCAGTATCGAAGTCGTGGACAAGGCGGCTATGATCACGGTTCCGGCGTCCGCCGTTTCCTCAGTGGCACGCAAACGCGGACGGTTGGTGCATACTGGACCGTTACCGCAAACCTGGGATAGTGGCCAGGCGGTGTTGGCGATACGGCAACGGAGGATACCCCGATGAAGCGGTTCATTGACAGTTCGGTGCTGGTGGAATCGTGTCTGAGCACCAGTCCGAAATTTGGCACTGCTGACGCCTTGGTGAACGATGCCCATGCCGTGACTTCCGCGCACGGCCTGAGGATAATGTTCCTGTCCCTGTCGGTTTTTCTTAATCACTCAGATGGCGGCGGCCAAATCTTTACGTGTCATACCAATTTTGAAAAGGGCCTGAATCACTAGATCAAGGGAGACGGAAGGATCTGCCTTCTCCATTTTTGCGATTCGAGATTGGCTTGTATGCAGGACAGTTGCCAATTCAAATTGGGTCAAGTGCTTCTTATTCCGTTCCTCGCGCAGCCGCCGAGCCAACGCAACACGGGTTTCAATATAAGCGGCCTCAGCCGCAGAAAGTTCAAGAAAATCCTGAACCGAGCCCTCCACCCATCCGTTCTTAAGTTTTTTCATCAAAATTTGCCTCGTACTGTTTCAACCGCCGGCGACATATCTCAATGATCTTTCTCGGGGTTGTCTGAGTTTTCTTTTCAAACACTTCAAGTATGACAATGGCTACAGGGTCAATCCGGTAGACCAATCGCCATGTTTTGTTGCTTTCATTTACACGCAATTCATAACAATGAGATCCAATAGCAGGCATCGGACGAGAGTGAGGCAGGGGCAAACTTTCCCCATTCTGCAATTCTCTTAGAAGAATTCCAATCTCCCTACGCGCCTCAGTACTCATCGGTGGAGTTTTTACCTCGCCATGCATCCATCGCAGTGGTTTCTCTCTCACACTTCACCTTTAATATATGTCAGTTTAGACATAACGTCAATCTCTCCAAATATTAAATTTTTGGAAGAATTTCGATTTAAATCATGTTCTTATATTATAACAAGTATTAATTGTAATTAAATACAAAAAAAGGGGGGGGTAATAATTTTCATTGCCGAACTTTATGCAGTTGAAACACGCTTGTTAAAACAGACTGTTCGCCGAAACCTTGATCATTTCCCAAGTGATTTCATGTTTATTCTCACGACAGATGAGATCAATTTGCTGGTATCACAAAATGTGATATCAGGTTGCGGAAAACTGGGCGGTGCTGAACCCATGGCTTTCACAGAGTAAAGCGTGCGGTTCTATGCTTTCCGGCGTTCTGCGAAGTCCATGCGCGACACAAGTTAACATTGCGATCATGCGAGCCTTCGTTCGACCCCAACGCCCGGCACAAACAGAATACCGGTGGCGTTCGACCTCCCGGCGAACGCATTGGCGGCCCTGTTGGCCTATCCCGGAACCAGCAGCCGCCGGGGACGTCGGCTGCCACCCGTCACGGACTGAGGATAATGTTCCTGTCCCTGTCGGTTCCCCGCCCACCACATCCGATCAAACCAATTCCGACTTTTTTCATATAACAGCTCCTTGATGAGACAAAAATATTTTTCCATCGTCCTCAATCATCAATTTTGTTAATATAACCCCCATGATGCGTGTTGAAAATAGCCATATCGACGAAATATTTAACAATACCGACTATGGCTTAAATGATTGGAATGCCTTCTGCAAGGTGGCCGAAGCCATTAAACCTCATCCCCGGAATTATTTTATTGGCCTACCAGATTGTCCGGTAGCACTTCCAAAAAACATTTTGCTTTTTAGTCGGCAGAAGGCCTTTGACCATGGGCAAGGCACGGCACATCATCGGTTCTTACTAATTTTCTGCCTTCAGGGAGAGGGTTCAGTGATCGTAGATGACGAAGTCTCACGCCTGCAACCAGGTTATGTATTACTCGTCACTCCACTCCAGTTTCATCACTACGCCCGATTTAACGAGGGCAAGTTGTTATGGCTCTTTTTAAGCTTTGAACTCGATGCTGTTGATGAATTTAGCGCCCTGCAGGGCCGGGCGGTAGAAATGACGCATTTACAAATCACCTGCCTCCGGCAATTGGCTCGGCGTTATGCGGCACTGGACGAAGAGCAGGCGCCGAGTTCTGAACTGACTCTGCTCGCGGCCCTTTTGCTGCAGGAATTCCGGATTACCGCAACGCCATCCCAAAATTCTAATTTTACGACAAGCCAATCACCACCACCCTCTCGGGGCTTGATTCAGGATGTGGCAAGTTATGTTCACAGTCACGTGACTGACGCGATTCAAATCCCGGAAGTTGCCAGAGCGGTGGGGTATTCTGAAAGTCATCTGCGAGCCCGATTCCAGGCCTTGGCAGGCATTGGACTTGGGACATACATCCGCCAATTACGCCTCCATCGGGCACGAACCATGATGCTCGTCACGGAATTGCGGCTGAAAGAAATTGCAGAGCGGTGTGGATACGAATCGATTTATACGTTCAGCCGGACGTTCCGGAAGGAAATGGGCGTGAGCCCAAGCCGATACCGGCAGCAAACAAGAAAGAACGGGATTTAAATATAAGAAGTTTAACCGCAAAACACGCGGTCGGTGGTGTTCGACGTCCCCAGCCACTGCGGGCAGGCTGGCGAACGCATTGGAGGCCCTATTGGCCTACCCAGAACCAGCAGCCGCCGGTGACGTCGGCTGCCACCTTTCACGGACTGCGGATAATGTTACGATCCCTGTCGGTTTTTTGACCTGCTAAAGTGGCAGAGGCGTCTCGCCTCTGGCCTTGCACAAGATTGTTGCAGGTGCGCCGTGCCTATGGCAGTATAAAAACTATGGTAGCCGTTAACGAAATCGAATCATTCTGCAAAAAAATTGCAGCCGAGTACCGCCCCAGCCAGATTGTTTTGTTTGGTTCTTATGCGACAGGCAAGGCTCGTCTGGATTCAGATGTGGATCTGCTGGTGGTTATGCCATTCAAAGGAAGTGGCGTCAGCAAAGCGGCCGAAATAATCCGGCGATTTAATCCGTCGTTTGCAGTCGATCTAGTGATCCGGACACCCGCCGATATCAAACGTCGTTTGGCTATGAATGATTTTTTCCTCCAGGAAGCTACACAAGGGAAATTATTATATGAATCCCCTGACAGGTGAATGGTCCGATTGCTCGATCTCATCATGCCCGTGGAGCCAACGTGGGATGCATTCCGTCCTGATCTTGGTGTGCTCAACCAGTTTGCAGTTGCGTTTCGTTATCCCGGTGAATCGGCACAGAAATCTATAGCCGCCCAAGCACTGAAAATCTGCAAGGCCTTGCGCAGCGAAGTCCGGACAGCCCTCCTTCCTTAGGGATTAGCAGCCTATCGAATCCTTCTCAATCAGCGGCGAGACGCCGCTGCC